>JANNJE010000233.1:0-8800 GCA_031405735.1 Armatimonadota bacterium
GAAGTCAGAGAATTCAAGCAAGCTGGACAAGCTTTTCAGGGCCACAAACTAATAACACTTGAGGGGACGTTTTTGTCCACACCTTCTTCGGCTAACGCGGGATCTTTTTTGGTTCGGGTAGATCAGCCGCTTGGCCTGCTAGCGTTCCATTTGTTGGAGCCGGAATCGCTGGATGGTTGCGTTGCATGGGGGCTTTTCAGCGAGACTTTTGCGGTTGGGTCAGAGTTTCCTGTTCGGAAGGTCTTTGGAAAGGTAAGTGTTGCGACTAGGCTGATCACAATGGACTAAATTTGCTGATCCTACCGAACCTGGCACTCCAAAATCCCAGCTGAAAATCCGTCCTGCAACTTAGCGGCAATTCTCAATCCACCAACAGTTGTCGGAGCGATCTTGACCACGTTGAACTTGTTCTTTTCGACCGTGGCAGGATTCAAGGGCGTTAAGTCAACCCATTTCCCACCTATTTGTCCCTGAACCGACCAAGACTTCGGAACCCGGCACTCGCCATTGCCTGAATCATCGAACCAATAGACTCCAACGGTAGAAACTAGTTTAGGAGCATCAAATCGGTATTCCAGCCACTCTTCCGTACCCTTATGCGGCCACCAGGTGAACCTCGGAATGCTATGGTCGCCGGATGACTTCGGCAAAATCTGATCGCACACAGCGTTCACATCATCATTTTCGAATACGTGAGACGCCGTCGGGCGAAATGGCAAAGGTGCAGGAAGCGATTTCCACGCCTTTCCGTCTTTGGATATCCATGGAAATGCCGTGATTCGTATCCTTGCAGCTCCCATGGGAATCAGTTCTATTGCCTTAATAGGTCTTGTGGTCTTTGTCGGACTCGGTTGAAGCACAGAAACGAGTTTGTACCGGTCAAGTTGCCATTCTGGAAGCTCTGCCCCCTTCGCAACGATATAAATCGGCACATCTGCCAATGTGAATGGGAAGTTCGAATTCGGCCAAGGCTTTCTTACAACCTTCAAATTTGAAGTCGGAGCGGTTGGATTCAAAGAGAGAGCGAAATTCCAAGCAGTGGCTGGAAAGATTTCGTATGATGGCCAATTGGAAAAGTTCAAATCGGGCTGCCACTGGGCTTCGCCGAGGGCAGTCGTTCGACTTTCAGCTTTGATGATCTGCTCTTTGATTTTCAAGGAAAAGGTTAGGGGACCGTAGCTAACGGATGCGGCGTTCTTGTTACCTGTCCAAAACTTGGTTGCAAGCCGCATTGGCAAGTTCAGCTTAATGTGATCCTTTGTTCGCCATTTGCGCTCGATTCGGATGAAGCCCCTAGTAGTTTTGGGCAATGCAAGGGTTTTTCCGTTTAGCGAAACTGTTGGCGAAGAGCACCATGCAGGAATCCGCAAATAAAGTGGGAATCTGGCCTGCTTAGCTCCCAAATCCATTGAAAATCCGATCGCCTCCTCAAACGGATAGTTAGTCCTTTCATAGATTTTGGCAATTGTGCTGTCGCCAACTTTCACGCTGAGGTCCGAGGCATTGTACATCGCTGCAGCGACCCCGTTGTCGTTCGTCGCCATCCAAAGATGCTCGGCAAAATAAGGCCAACCGAACGCATGATTGTGCTGGCAGCAGCGATGGCTCAGCGGGTTCATCATTGTCATCGGCCCGCCATTTTGGTATCCAGGAGCATGGCTGATTCGATCTGAACTCGCCATGTTTGGTGCGGTCAGATAGCGAAGCGATTTGAAATCTGGCATCGTAGCAACCGGATATGTGTTGAACGCGACTTCTTCGCAATGATCCGCCCACTTGATATCTCCGGTGATGCCAAAAAGCTCCTCGTCGGAGAACATCTGCTCGACCATTCCACACGTCTCAATTGCCTGTCGCGGGTCGTCCATTCCTTCTCGGGCATTCTCATCGGCGCCAAACATCCCTCCAGGAACTTGGCCGTACTTTTGGCGCATGACTGAAAAGTTTTCATATGCCGCCAGCAGGTGGGTTTTGTCTTTCGACTGCTGGAAGTAAATTGCTGGTTCATCAAAGGCTTGAGCCACATTTACATTGTGCCAATCTGGAAGTGTGCCCTTCATTGCCCAGTTTGCCGTTCGTTCATGGTTCTTTTTTGCCAGCTTCAAAAGGTCTGCTTCGCCCGTTTGGTTATAGAGCCAATAGATGCTGGAAAGGTTGTCCCCTCCTCGAATTCTCTGCCAGTAGCCAGTCAGAAATTCTTTGTCGGGCACTGTAAGTTGGAATTGGAAGAATCCACCCATTAGGTTCAAAACTCGATGATCTCCCGTCGCTTCGTAGTAGGTTCCCAGGCAGTTGAGCATCAGCATATTTGCCCAAAAATCTCGGGTTCCGTCATTGAATCTTTGGTCGGGGCCAAAATCGCCGTTCGGCCTCTGGCTGGCTATTGCCGCCTCGATCCACGCTTTCGATTCAGCGATCATTTTTGGATCGTTTAACTGGAAAGCAAGGCTGATGTAGCCCTTTAACCAATAAGGCACTTCTTCCCATCCGGCTGTTCCCTTGCCGTCCTTAGCCAGCCATGCGTTCCCATCCTTCTTCAGCCATTTGCTGATTTCAGGAAGGTGTCCTGTAAGTCCGTCACGTTGCCTTTTGAGATACTCTTGCAGCCATCCCTTTGCTCGGATCGAGCCTACTGGCAGCTTAATTAGCGCCTTGGGAGCCAAGGGCGCACGATTGCCGACGTAGTTCACATTTCCGGGAGAAACCGGAAGCGTCGCCACGGTTGTGACTATTGATTGGGATTGCGAAACGGAGACAGCGGCGAGAAACAAAGAAATGACCATTACAGTCATTCGATGTTACTCGGAGTACGTCATTGTCATTCGAAATCTCGCCGCCCTAGTTCCAAACCCTCCAACTGCATTGATCTGCGCTGGACGTCCAGCCGTCAATATCGCTCACGTCAGCTTGGGGAACCCATGACATCTGCGTTTTCATTTGCCTTGTTCCAGCTTGAACAAACCTCGATGGATTGGTCGTCACATTTATAATGAATCCGGTATTGGCAAACGTTGAGGTTCGAACATCCATCGGCTCATAAGCGTTCGTTGTGTAGTTCCACATTCTGGTGAACTGAGTTAGGTCGTTTCGAGACGCCGATGTCACGACAAGCTGTTCAACACGCGTGTTTGTAACGTAAGGTGAAATTCCTGTAATTTCGAATGTGGCTATCGAATCAAACTCGTCGCAAAGAATGACCAGTTTGTTGTTGTCGCCCGCCGATAAGGAAGCAATGTTTCCGCCAAAATGGAGTCCGGCCAGAACTGTAAAAGTCGAAGGATCCACGTTCGTGGAGGCCGAACCGGAAGTAATTGTGAAATTCACATTTGAAACATCGTAAAAGATGTTGTTTACGCCTTCGACAATGATCCTGCAAGTTGTAGATGGTGCATTTGGAACTGTGATCGTTTGCGATCCGTCGTTCGACGTACTAGCCAAAACGACCGTAGCCGTTCCTCCGTAGTAGCTTGCACCGCCATTTGTGGAAAGAAGGATTCGCACATTTGCCGTTCCGCCGCTTCCTCCCACATTCCAGGTTACGGTTTGATTTGTTCCTCCCGTCCAGCTGACTGCCGTGTTCGGAGCCGTAATAGAAAACGCTGCGCCGCTAATCGTAACGGCGGCTTGGTCATTGATAAAATTGCCTCCGCCAGCTCGGTTGTCTCGAACCGTACACATGAACTGCATGGTTCGGGCCGCCAAAGGAAGGTGCTCCCAGGGGTCGTTTGTGTTCGCAAGAACTGTAGCTTGTTTCGGGAACCATCTTGTTGGGCTTGTTGATGGAAGATGAGAACGGAACAGCGGGCTTGATGATTCTGTTATCGGTGGGGTTGCAGCGCCCAGATCGAATTCTTCCCAACAATAGGTAAGCGCATCTCCATTTCCGTCGCTTGCAACGGCAGTCAATCGGAATGGTGTGCCCATTGGAATTGTGAAATCGGCACCAGCATTGACGACTGGCGAGATATTTCCTGTCGCAACCGAAGTGCCGCCCCTTGCGACGTTGTTTCGAATTGGCTCGATTGCGTTTAGGCTGTTGTAGTGGAAATAGTCGTCAGAGTTGTTCATCACGTTTTCAGGCGAGCAGATTCCCGCATAAGCCATGATTGTCGTTCCGCTTCCTACTTCGTAAGCATTGGCAGCAGATCTGTTACCACCTGCACATGCACCCGAAACGCTGTTAAAGGTGTGATTGGCGCCATATTGGTGCCCAATCTCGTGGGCCACGAAGTCAATGGCAAAGGGATCGCCGATAGGGGATGGTAAGCCAGTTACGCCCCTTGCCTTTTGGCCGGTGACCCCAACTACGCCAAGGCCTGCAACACCGCCGCCGCCAGTCGAGAATACGTGGCCAATGTCATAAAGGGCATTCCCTGGGCTTGCGTCGCATGTCGTCTGGTTCTGGCCAAGCATCGTTCCGCCGTTGTTGTTTGTGTATGGGTCGGGTTCTGTCAAATAGTTGACCAAGTTTGTGATGATCATTCGAATCGCGATATCCCTTTCATAAACACCGGTCACTCGGTTCATTACGGTTGTCGAGTTGGCGTTTGCGCTTGCCACGGAGCCAAAAACTGCCGTGTACTCAACCGTGCCCTTTAGCGCAAGGTCAAATTCCATTCGGTTTGCGCCAGGGCGAAGAAAAGTGGTTCCCCCGAATGCGCCGCGCGACTTTGTTTCCGAACCCTGAACTTTGCAGTCCATCCAACTGTTTCGAACGAAATCTCTCTTGAAAAACACGATGTGGTCAACCATGTTGCCAACTGTTACAGGTTCGATAAAGTAGTCACCGTTCGGCGAAAGAACCATTCCATGGAAGCCGTTGATGCCTAGGTCGAATCTGCCTGTCGCGTAAGGGTCGTCAATGCCCTGTGCGGCGTATGTTTTGACTCCGGTTTGCCTTTCGACTGCGGGAGATTGGATGGGAGATTCAAAGAGTCGGAACCGCTTTAGAGAGCCGTCGGGGGCGGGCAATTCGATGATTGAACCAATGTTTGAATTGGTCCGCCCTTCCATCGGCGACAGTTTCAATTGCGCTCTCAACGCCTCTGGGTTGGCTTGAAAGCTCACGAATTGTTCCAATTGATGCACCCATGGAACGATCTGAGCTTCAAGAGGGGTTGTGGCTGTTTGCCAAACCTGTGCCTGAGTTGCTGCTGAGAGCAAACTGAATCCGACGAAAACAAATAATTGACGCATGACAAACCACTCTTAAAGCCCCTTTTGGAGCCTCTCGCATAGTATAAGTCAATTTTTGAGCCAATTAAGTTCGAAAATGCTGGTAGGAATACGGGTTTGGAGTTTTCATTACTTGAGTTTTGCGCTGCTTGCTGCTTGCAACCAAATTGGCTTTCGATTTTCACCACCGTTGATGTGACTTCCGATATTGAACGCTTGAAGGGACAGAAACGTGATAGTAGGTGTACCTCGAAGTTGAACGTGAGCAAATTTCTTTGGAATTTATACAAGAATGAAGCACCGCCGCATCGCATTAATTGTCGCGTTTTGTTCAATTACTCTCATAGGGTGTATTGATCAAAGTGTAGACCCGGCTTACTATTGGGACGATAGCCTGTTGTCCGCCTCTTCAGAAGGATACACGTCAACTGTTGTGGGGCTTTTGAATCAAGGAGCAAATGTCAATGCGAGAGACGAAGGGGAAAGAACTCCGCTGATCAATGCAGCTGGGAACAACCATGTTGAAATAATTAAGGTCCTCTTGGAACGGGGAGCTCAAGTTAATGCGCAAAACCACAACGGTGACACTGCACTAGATGTCACTAGTAGCAATGAAATTCGAAGACTGCTCAAAGCAAAGGGTGCCAAGCGTGGTGACAAAAAGAAAGTTGTGCCGCACTAGCAAGCGCTGGGGTGAAAATTTTTGGAATGTTCCCTGGCTTGTACCAAGTTTTCGCTTGCAATATAGGGTGAAGTGAACTGATTGAAAATACTTAGGAAAGTTTTAATTGGCTTTAGTGCAATCGCAATCACTGTTTTGACTATTAACTTCGCTTACAAAAGCACACCTTTACATAAAGGAGAAGCGTTGTATCTTGCGACGGTAACCAAAGACTACGATGGAATGATCAAATGCCTTCGAAATGGGTCCGACCCGGACCTCCTTTTTGACAGTACAGGGGCATCTTTAGAGGCCGCAATTGAGAGCGGCGACGCTAAGGCAGTAGCAATTTTGAAAAAATATGGAGCCTCGAACAGGGTTCTGTCGGGCCATTACGAGCGAATGCTAAATTTCGAGGATTTTGCAAAGAAGGTTAGAGAAGAGGCTGCCAAACTTTGATGTCCCACCGGGGTAACCTTCCCAGCAACCCGAAATGGCAGCCGTAGCAACCGACACCATCACAATCAGCATCAACGACCAAGACATACAAGTCCCCAAAGGGGAGCTGATTGTTGAGGCGGTTAAGCGTCTTGGGCTTGAAATACCGATTTTTTGCTACCACCAAAGGCTCAAACCAGTCGGTATGTGCCGAATGTGTATCGTCGAAATAGGATTCAAACAACCTGACGGCACGGTTCGCAAAATGCCCAAACCACAGGCGGCATGCACTCTTCCTGCCAGCGAAGGCATGGCTGTTTACACCGATACCGAAATGGTGCATACAGACCGGAAGGGCGTCCTCGAATTTTTGCTCATCAACCACCCGCTCGACTGCCCGATCTGCGACCGAGGCGGCGAATGCCCTCTCCAGAACAACACTATCTTCTATGGGGCTGGCAATACGCGCTACACAGAAGAAAAGCGACACCTGCCAAAAGCATTCCCGCTCAGCGAATACGTGACGCTCGATCTTGAGCGATGCATCCAATGCGGCCGATGCGTACGATTTACCGAGGAGATTTCGGGAGACAGCCAGCTAGCGTTTCGATTCAGAGGCGCACTCATGCAGCCCTCGACCTTTGAACTCAAAAACTTCGAGTCCAAGTTCAGCGGGAACGTGATTGAGATTTGCCCTGTGGGCGCATTAACGAACGCTAAATACAGGTTTCGCGCTCGCCCTTGGGATATCGAAACTAAAGCCTCGATTTGTACGGGGTGCTCAAACGGTTGCAATATCTGGTTCGATTACCGTATCAGCAAATTGGTTCGCGTTAACGCCAGAACCAACGAAGACATTAACGAAGAGTGGACTTGCGATAAAGGCAAATTTGGACTCGAACCGAGCTACAACGCTGGAAATCGGCTGAGTTCTCCCTTTATGAGGCATGGCGACAAACTCGTCGGCTGCAAATGGAGCGAAGTCATTGATCCGATTCTCGAGAATTTTTCGGGTGGAGGAGCCACGGTCGCTGCTCTGGCAGGTCATGGAATGTCGAACGAAAGCTACTTCCTGCTGCAAAAACTTTTCCGAGAAGGATTCGGTTCGAACAATTTAGACTCCAGATACTCAAAGCATTTGCCAACAAGAGACCAGCAAGACGCAGCAAAAGAACTTCAAACCAAACTGCCGGAACTCGAAACGAAATCTACGATTCTAGTATTCGGAACATCGCTTGTTGATGAACTTCCAATCGTATTCTTGAGAGTTCGAAAAGCTTGGTTTCAAAATGGAGCGAATGTAATTGTGGCTTCATCTGAACCTACAGATGCCGAGTCCTTTGCCAAAGTGATTCTTCGTTACAGGACTGGAACTGGCTCTGCGCTTGCGAAAGGGCTCCTTGCTGAGCTAGTCCGTACTGGAAAGGCGAAAGTTACGAAAGCTGTTGAAGATCAAGTGAAATCCTATGACTTGAAGCGAGTTGAGGCGGAAACAGGTGTTTCGTCGAACCTGATTCAAGAAGCTGCAGCGCTTTTGGATTCAAATTCTGCGATGATTCTTTCGCGAAGCATATACAATTCCGAAAATTCTCAGGAGACCGTTGAGGCTCTTGCAAGCATGGGTTCGGAATTCAACCTCATGGCAACAGGAGCAAATGAGCAAGGTGCTTTGGACTGGGGAGTTCTGCCGGACACATTGCCAAGCGGCAAAAAGATCGAAAAAGGCGGACTGAATTCCCATGAGATCCTCAAAGCCTGCGCCGCAGGAAAGGTGAAGGCGCTTTGGCTTGCTGGCGTTGATCCTTTTGAAGTTGATTTGGATCATGCAATCGTTGAAAGTGCGCTTGAAAACGTCGAATTCCTCGTGGTCCAGGGCATTTCTGAATCCGAATGCCTTGCTTATGCGAGCGTGGTTCTACCAATGGCGGCTCCGGCTGAAGAATCGGGTTCATGGACAAATTGTGTAGGAACTATTCAGGAAATTGACCAAGTGGTTCCAGCCTTGGGCGAAGCGAGATCTGCATGGCGGGTTTATAACGAATTGCTGCTTCGAATGGGTAAGGGAACACCGAGATATCAAGTTTCTGAAGTTACTTCGTTAATGGCCGAGTAACAAACCCGAACCAATCCGAGCATAATCCAAGTATGAGCGAACATCCTTGGCTCTCGATGCCCCCGTTCAGCGTTTCTGTTGACCAATACCGGGATTACCGCCGCGATGGCTTTCTGATTGTTCGCGGTCTTGTTTTGCCCGAACATGTTGCCGAAATCAAGCAGTTTTCAGAAGACTTGATGTATGGCCGATTGCAACTGGAAGGCGTGGAGCCGCCAGTGCCAGGCGAATCAACTGCAGAAATTGAAAAGCGCCTATTGCGAGTTCATATGCTTCACTACGTGGATGAACTATCAGAGCGTTATTTGCTTTATCCGAGGGTTCTTGATGTCGTTGAAGCACTCACCGGGCCCGATATTGCCGCGCTTCAGACAATGCTGTTCTTCCGTGCTCCAGGTTCTGACGGCCAGGGA
>JANNJE010000234.1:0-1784 GCA_031405735.1 Armatimonadota bacterium
CCGAAGATGGTGTAGCCGATGCCGTTGAAGCGCCAGTTATCAAAGCAGAAGTAGTTCCTGAGCCATTGATGGCAGAACCTATGGAAGCAATTTCAGAAGCTCCAGAAGAGGAGGTGACATCCGATGTTAATGCCTAAAAGAGCCAAGTATCGAAAGCAGCACAGAGGGCGTCGCGCCGGACATGCAACGCGAGGCAACAAAATTGATTTCGGCGATTACGGCCTGGTAGCGATGGAAGCAGGTTGGATCACGGCCCGCCAAATCGAAGCAGCCCGAATTGCCATGACTCGGTACATCCGACGTGGCGGTAAGGTTTGGATACGAATTTTCCCGGACAAACCCTATACTAAGAAACCGCTCGAAACCCGAATGGGTAAAGGAAAAGGTCCTGTTGAAGGATGGGTTGCAGTTGTAAAACCAGATCGAGTGATGTTCGAAATGAACGGCGTTCCACCTGAATCAGCCAAAGAAGCGATGCGATTGGCAATGCACAAGTTGCCGATCAAGTGCAAGTTCATGATTCGGGAAGGTGGTGCGATTGCTGAAGTCGTTCAAACAAAAGAAGTGAAGGAAGTTAAGGAAGCCGTAGCAACACCGGATGTTAGCGCCGCACCGGAGGCACAATAAACGCAATGAAAGGAATGAAACCTAAGGATATTCGAGACAAGTCTGTACCTGAGCTAGAAGCAATGGTTGACGCAGAACGAGCCGCACTTTATCGCGCTCGAAGGGATTTGGTTTTTCGCCAATTGACCGATGTCAAGCAGCTTGCTGTTCGTCGGCACAACATTGCGCGAATGCTGACAATCATTTCTGAAAAGAAATCTGGCGGTGACGTAGTGGTTGTTGAAGCACCAGTGAAGAAAACGACCAGAGGGAAAGCGAAGTGAGCGAAACAACAGTAAAGAAAAAGGCTTCGGCTTCTAAGGTGAAAGCATCTGCGGCGAAAGTCGTTGCGGAACAAGAAGATCGCGGCCGTCGAAAGATTCGCCAGGGATACGTTTCTAGCGCAAAGATGGCAAAGACCGTCGTTGTGAAGATCGAAAGCCGTGCTCAGCACCCTTTGTATAAGAAGATTTTCATCAGCACGGGAAAATTCAAAGCTCATGACGAAATCGGTTGCGATGTTGGCGATTTAGTTGAAATTATGGAAACACGACCCGTCAGCAAGGAAAAGCGATGGCGAGTCACACGTATTGTGGAGAAGGTTAAGTAAGAAGTCGGACGAGAAGCCGATTAAGCGAAAAGGGCAATGGTACAGCAATTTACAAGAATGAAGGTGGCCGACAACTCGGGGGCCAGAGAAGTTATGGTGATCCGAGTATTAAAGGGCTCGCAGCCTCGCTATGGAACAGTTGGCGATGTGGTTGTGGCCTCGGTCAAGGTGGCAACACCAAACATGCCCATCAAGAAAGGCGATGTGATTAAGGCAGTCATCGTTCGAACACGGAAACAGGTTCGAAGAGTTGACGGTTCTACGCTCAAATTTGATGAAAATGCTTGCGTAGTCATCAATCCGCAAACGATGGAGCCACGCGGAACTCGTATCTTTGGCCCAGTTGCTCGCGAACTGCGCGATAAGAACTTTATGAAGATCGTTTCGCTCGCACCGGAGGTTTTATAACATGACAAAAGCTGAAATCAAACATAAAGCCAACGTGCCGAAATGCAAAATGCGAACAGGCGACAAGGTCAAAGTAATTGCAGGAAAGGATAAAGGAATTGTTGATATTCCTATTAAGTTGACAGGTAAATTTGTAAGTTATATTAAGTTTATTCTTATG
>JANNJE010000235.1:0-14195 GCA_031405735.1 Armatimonadota bacterium
CATTTGGAACTTTGGCAAACGGCGGGGTTCGAATGGAGCCTCGGATCGTGAAATCGGTTGCAGAAACTCAATATCCAATCCGTGCTTCGGGACAAGTTCTGAAGAGAGAAACTTGCGAAACCCTGCTAGAGTGCATGACGCAGGTATTTGAATCAGATCGTGGAACGGGTAAATCGCTTCAAATTCCCGGATACGAGCTTGGCGGGAAAACGGGAACCGCACAGAAAATCAATCCGAAAACAGGCACAGTAGAGGGCGGCGGGTACGTTTCCAGTTTTGTGGGATTTGTACCTGCCAGGCTTCCTAAAGCTGTTATTTTGGTAATGGTTGACGATCCAAAAGTGAAATATTATGGAGCTGAAGTCGCCGGGCCAGTATTTGTTGAGCTTGCCAAAAAGACGATTGAGCGCCTGCACATTCCGAAAACTGCTTCACAAGTAGCGAAAACTCCTGTTGTAGGTTTGGCATTGCCTGGGACCGAACCGATTCAAGTCCCCCCGAATCGCTCGAAGCCAATTGTCAACGTTTCAGCAAAGCGCATTGGCTCGAAAAAGACAAATTCAGCTTCCAGCAACAGCAAGACAGTAGCTTCTGAACCCAAACCGGAGAAGGCAGGCGGGCAGTAGTGCTGTTTTCAGAGATGTTTCTCAAAGCAAACGTAACCCCAGCCAAAATCATCGGAGACGCTGAAATCGGGGTGCTTTGCGCGGATTCGAGGACCACAAAGCCGGGCGAGGTTTTTGTCTGTATGCCTTCGCTAAACTCCGATCCTCATTCGTTCATCGGTAATGCCTTGGAAAGAGGCGCATCGGCACTGATCGTCCACTCTTTGGAGGCTTTCGATAGCCGGAAGGGTCAGGTCCCCATTGCCTTAGTTGGGGAACGTGAATTCGAAGACTCGATTTGGCGCCTTGCAAAGGTAGCTTTTGGCGATCCAAGCAAAGACTTGAAGATCATTGGTGTCACAGGCACGAATGGAAAAACGACAGTTGCCTGGCTGATGCGAGACATGCTGGAAGCGCTCGGCATTCGTACTGCATACATTGGGACGCTAGGATTTCACTTGTTGGGAGAAGAACACGAGGCACTCAATACGACCCCGTTTTCAATTGACATCAATCGAATGCTCGCAGAATGCAGGGATCGTGGCATAGAGGTCGTAGCTATGGAAGTTTCATCCCATGCTTTAGCTCAAAAGCGAGTGGATGGGGTCGAATTCGACGCTGCGGTGTTTACAAATCTTACGCAAGATCACTTGGACTTCCATGGGACGATGCAAGAGTATGCAGCGACAAAGAAACGGCTGTTTACTGATTTCCCTAAAAAGTCTTTGAAGCATTTTGTTGGCGTCGCGAACTTTGATGATCCGATCAGTAAAGCGTGGGCTGAAGAGCTGGGATTGCTAACTTTTGGACTAGCTTCAGGTTTGGATTCCGAACTTCCTAAACCTGAAATCAAGGGCACCTGTGATCGAGTTGCGTTGATTGAAATTCGACTGAGAATCAGGTGCCAAGGTCAAGGGGAAGGCCGAGGTTCAGCACCAATTGGTGGGCAATTCAATGTCCAAAATCTATTAGCTGCTTCAGCCGGACTGATTGCTCTAAATGAATCCGTGGCCCTTTTTCGACAGAATCCAGCCGTTGCTGGGCTGATTGCTTCTACGTTCCCTAAAGTGCGCCCCGTGCCAGGAAGATTCGAAGTACTGCCCAGCAAACCCGGTGTAAACGTAATCCTCGACTTCGCCCACACTCCAGACGCACTTCAAAAACTGCTTCAAAGCGTCAAATTGCTTGAGCCCAAACGCATTATCACGGTCTTTGGCTGCGGAGGCGACAGAGACCGGAGCAAGCGCCCCATCATGGCGGCTGCAGTCAGTTCGGAATCGGACCTGACGGTGATCACGAGCGATAACCCGCGCACCGAAGATCCAGAGTCTATTCTTCGGGATGTCGAAAAGGGAATAGTCCCAGGCAAGAAGTTCGTGTCTATTGTGGAACGTCCAGAAGCAGTGAAGTATGCAATCGGCGAGGCAGAGCCAGGCTACGTGGTTGTTATCGCTGGTAAGGGACACCAGAATTTCCATATCGTAGGTCACACCAAGTACCCAATGGATGAAAGGCAGTTGGTTCGCGATGCTGTGGAGGCATTGAGATGATGCCAATGACAGTCGGTGAACTTGCTCGTCGTGCAGGAGCGACGCTATTTGGTATTGAGCCAGAAACGACCTTCTACCGGTTTGCCCTCGACAGCAGAGACGCTGGGCCAGGCTCCATTTTCTTGGCAATAGAAGGCGCACGAGTTGATGGGCACAATTTTGTTGAATTGGCAGTAGCCAATGGAGCGGTTACTGTAGTTGTCGAGCACGAAGTGGAAGGGCCGCACATTTTGGTAGAGAATCTGGTGGAAGCTTTGGCAAAAATGGCGGGGACTTTTCGAGATGAGTTTGATGGAACTGTAATTGGGATTACTGGAAGTGCTGGCAAGACTTCAACAAAGGAATTTCTTGCGGCGGCCCTTTCGCCGCTTGGAAAAATAGGAAAGACAGCAGGGAACAGAAACACCGAATTTACTGTGCCTCTTGCTTGGGCGGAGCTAAAGGGCGACGAAGCCGCCATGATCGTTGAAATGTCCATGCGCGGGTTTGGGCAAATTGCACATTTGGCGAAGTTTTCTAAGCCAACTGTTGGAATCATCACAAATATCGGATCGAATCACGCTGAAAAGGTCGGTTCTGTATCAGGTGTTGCGAAGGCTAAGTCGGAGCTATTTGAGGCACTTCCATCAGAAGGCCTAGCAATATTTGAGCATGATTGCGACTTCGCAGAATCTCTGAGGCAATCCGCAAATTGTGAACAAGCAACCTTTGGTTGGTCAACGGGTGCCGATGCTCAATTGACTTCGTATGAACCGATTTCTTGGCAAGAATGCAAGTTCTCAATTCAAATTGACGATCAAATAGCGCAGGCAACCATTCCAACTGTTGGAAAGCACATGGCTCAAAACGCCACTGCCGCCATTCTATGCGCTGTGCGGCTTGGCGTTTCAATCCATGATGCCTGCGAAGCACTGGCACAAGCCGAACTTCCCGAAATGCGCATGCAGCCAGTTTCAGTTAATGGCGCAACAATTGTGCTTGACAATTACAACGCATCCCCCCAAAGTTTTGTCGCTGCGATTGAGACATTTGCTTCCTTGCCTTGTAAGGGAAGACGCATCGTTGTTGCAGGCGAGATGAAAGAATTGGGTGATGAAAGTAAGGCTGGACACGAAGTAGTAGGCGTAGCAATGGCAAAAGCCGACTTTGACAGAGTGATCTTCTACGGCGATGAAATGTATTTTGCTATGGATGCGGCCAAAGGCTCAGGTATGCGTTCCGCAAACACTAGCTTCGCGAAATCTCTCGACGAAATCTCGAATGAAATGCTTGATTTGCAACCCGGAGACACGATCTTAGTAAAAGGGAGCCGTGCGCTGGAACTCGAACGGGCGTTTGATTTCCTTTTAAGAGTTCAAGAGGCAAGAGAGGCATGACCACAAATCCCATCCTCGTTTTTTGGCTTGCATTCGGAATCAGTGCAATTTTTGCTTTTCCAATTTATCGAGCCCTGATTGCGGTCAAATCGCGCCAAACCATTGATAGCTTTGCTCCAGAGGGGCATCAGAAAAAGCAGGGGACACCCACAATGGGCGGGCTGATCATTCTGGCCGGATGGCTTCCCGCGCTCTTCATAACTCAGCACGACTACGGAATGATCATTGCAGTCGTCGGCTTCATGCTGATAGGGTTTCTAGACGATTTTGTCGTGCCACGAATGATCAAAGGAAAGCGGGGTCTGGGCTGGAAGCAGAAGATCTTGATGCAGCTACTGGTCGCTGTTGGTGCTGCCTATCTTTCAACAGACTTGAATCCAAGCTGGCTATGGATTGGAATCGGGGCATTCCTGATTCTGTTTTTCTCGAACGCGTTCAATTTCGCAGATGGGTTGGACGGGCTCGCAGGCGGGTTGATTGTAGTTCTTTGCATAGGCATGGTGGCCGTCAGCCAATCGTCTGTACTGGTTGCGCTTGCTCTTATCGCTGCGACGATTCCATTTTTGTATCTAAATGCTCCGCCCGCAAAGGTGTTTATGGGCGATGTCGGCTCTCTCCCAATCGGAGCATTTTTGGGGTTGGGCTTTGCTCAAGGGATTCGGGCTGCATTTGATCCGATCGGAAGCAATTGGTGGGTTGTTTTTGCAGTGATCGCAATGAATGTGGTGCTGATCTTGGAACTTGTTTTGGTTCCGATTCAGGTCGGATATTACAAGCGAACCAAGAAACGTATCTTCCCGGCAACGCCAATTCATCATGCGTTTGAAGTCAAGGGCTGGCCGGAATCAAGAATTGTTTGGACGTTTGTTTTGACTCAGGTCGTTTGTGTGGCTTTGGGTTGGACGATTGCTGTACATGGTGAACAGTTGAGTCGTGAACCGCGACCTTCGACGCGCATCGAAGGGTCCCAATGACTGGAAAGCGAATCGCGATCTTTGGACTTGGGCGTTCCGGCGTATCTGCGGCGAAGTTGGCATTGAAAATGGGTGCGATTCCGACCATCTATGATGAAAAACCGGTAGGGCAATTTGAATCAAGTCCGCTTCTGGATGAAGTCAACGAACTTGGAATTCAGACAAAACTCGGCTTCGCCGAAGAATGGAATTCAAAAGTCACCGACCTTGTAATTACTTCCCCCGGAGTCCCAAAGAACCACCAAAAACTTCAATCTGACGTAAATAGCGGAATCCAAGTCATCTCTGAAATCGAACTCGCATACTTGGTCAGCAAGGCACCTATCATTGCCATCACCGGAACAAACGGCAAGAGCACAACGACGGTAATGACTTACCTTTGCCTCAAGGCGGCGGGGGTTGATGCCGTACTATGCGGGAATATCTATGGTTCTGGCTACCCTGAAATCGCTCTGACCGAAGCGGCGATGGACACAACGCCCGATCAGGTTTTGGTTGCAGAAATCAGCAGCTTTCAACTGGAGTGGATTGACCAGTTCCGCCCAAAGGCGGCGATCATAACGAATCTCTCGGACGACCATTTGAATCGCTATGAGGACTTTGCGGACTACGTTGCTACAAAGCGGCGCATCTTCGAGAATATGGGAGAGGGAGATTCGGCGGTTTGGAACCATGCGTTTCCGAATTGTGAGCCGCCAAGAGATAGAGGAATCGTGACCACGGAGTTCGGATTTGAGTCGGGTGAGGCTTGCTTGGAAGGCGACCGAATGATCGTTCGAGGCGAAGCCATTGAACTATCAAGTCTTCCATTTGGGGGCAAGCACAATTATGAAAATGCGATGGCTGCCATGCTTCTTGCTGCCAGTAATTTTGGTGATCAATTCGATGTCAGCAAGCTGTTTCAAGGCTTGAAGGAGTTCAGGGGGCTAAGCCATCGAATGGAGCACATTGGTAGTTCTAACGGGGTTCTAATTATCAACAACTCGATGTGCACGAACCCTGCGGCTGTTGTCGCTTCGAGCCAGAGCTTATCTCAAAAGCAGCATTTGCTCGTTGGCGGAGTTGATAAGGGAATGGACTTTTCTCCGCTTCGCGACTACCTCAAGATCTCAGACCACAATGTGTACCTATTCGGCACCGATTCGATGACCATTCGCCGACAACTTGGCGATGATCTGCCCGTCTTTCAAACGATGGCTGAAGCATTTGAATTTGCCATAAAGAGGGCGAAGGGCGGGGAAGTTGTGATGCTAGCTCCCGGCGCGGCTAGCACGGATCAGTTCAAAGATTTTCGAGACCGTGGCGAACAATTTACTAGAATGGCCAAGGAGTGGTTAGAAGAATGCAAAACGGGCTAAAACGATTTGATCCTATGGTGTTGTGGATGGCAGTCACTTGCAGCATTATTGGGTTGCTTGTCATATTCGACGCGGGCTATGCACGAAGCATGGCTGCTGGAAAGGGCGCGATTCCGCGAGAATTTTGGATTCAAGGAATCACGCTGATTGCTTCTCTTGCTGTCGGAATCTGGCTCGCTTCAAGACCGGTTAAGATTGTTTTTTCTTGGAGCAAGACACTTTGGCTTGTAACGCTAGTGGCCCTTTTGCTCGTGATGCTTTTCGGCACCACTATGAATGGCGCACAGCGTTGGTTCAAGGTTGGTCCGATCATGATTCAGCCTGCTGAATTCGCTAAAGTGACCGTGATTCTCTATCTTGCCGCAATCCTGCATCACTGGAAAGCTTGGCCAAAAAAGACCCCCAACTACAAAACGTTTGCTCAGCGATTCGACAACATCTACTACCGAAAAGTCTTAAGGATCTGGCCCGCGGCATTGGCATTGCTTGGCATTGGTCTAATTGTCATTGAGCCAGATTTAGGTACCGGAGCCATTTTGGCAGCTGTCGCATGGCTGATGTTTGCAGTTGGCGGCGTTACCCGAAAATCTTTGTTTTGGGGAACGCTCGTCTGTATCGTGCTTTGTGGTGTGGCGATCAAAATGGAACCATACCGCGTAGATCGCATAACGAATCACTTGAATCGTTGGGACTCGGAACATGTGGACGACACGGGCTTTCAAACGGTGCAATCTGAACTCGCAATGAGCTCAGGCGGCTTGACTGGAGTTGGCGTTGGAGCAGGTCGCGCGAAACACATCATGCCGGCGGCAACGACTGATTTTGTGACTTCGACAGTTGCTGAAGAATTTGGATTTTTGGGCTGGAGCATTCTTATGTTGCCCCTTGTTGCATTATGTCTTCGGCTTTTGCAACTTGCGAAGCAGGCACCGACAAAGTACGGATCGATGGTACTGGTAGGAACGGGTTCATGGCTCGCTATTCAGAGCATGACCAATATTCTTATGGCCAACGGAACACTGCCGGCAATAGGAATTCCACTGCCGTTTTACAGTTCTGGCGGATCGAGCCTAATTGCGCTTTGGATTGCTTTAGGAGTGTCGCAAGCTGCAATGCAGCCAATTCTAGTAAAAACGGAGGCAACCAATGAGGCTCATCGTGACGGGTGGCGGCACGGGCGGACACGTGTTTCCAGCGCTTGAAGTTGCCCGATTTGCTAAGGATTTCGGAACGGAAGTAGCTTATTTTGGTTCAAACAGGGGGCTAGAAGGCCAGCTTTGCAAACCAGCACAACTTCCCTTTGCCGGATTCCCTAGCGAACCCATATACAAAGTTCGTTCGGTGAAAGGCATGATTGCGCTTTTGAAGATGGGCAAGGCTCGTTCGTTGGCGATCCGAGCACTAAGAAATGCCAAGACAGATGTTGTTTTTGGAACAGGGGGCTATTCCGCTGCACCCGTGATCAGTGCCGCTAAGGCACTCAAAATCCCATACGTGCTTCATGAGCAAAACGCTGTTGCGGGCAGGACGATACACATGCTTGCTGCAAATGCATTTGCTGTTGCGACAACATTTCATGCGGCTCAAAAGCAGTTTTCTGGCTCGAATGTTGTTCGAACTGGCTTGCCAGTACGCAAGGAGCTTCGTGACGCCGCCGCAGTTCGCAAACCGGAACTGATTCCTCTGATTCTGGTTGTTGGAGGGTCACAAGGCGCTCAGTCGCTTAACGAAGCCGCTCTTGGAGCTGCAAAGCGAATGGTGGATCGCACTCTGAACTGGATTCATGCCACCGGCACGAAGCATTTCGAGGACGTCTATGCTTCCTATGACAAACTTGGATTAAAGGACAACTACCAAGTTTTCGCATTTTTAGATAGCGCGAAAATGGCCGAAGGCTATAAGAATGCTCAAATTGTCGTAGCAAGAGCAGGAGCAGCGACATTGAGCGAACTGGCTGCTTTCCGGTTGCCTAGTGTGGTGTGCCCGTATCCACACGCCTATGCCAATCACCAGTACCATAATGCTAAAGAGTTTGAAAGTTTTGGCGCGTCCGAACTAATCGAGCAAGAGAACATTCATCCTGCTGAACTGGAAAAACGGCTTTGCGAATGGCTCGACGATCCGGAACGAATTCAGGCCGCAGTCGCTGGATTGGCTGAATGGGATATGCCTGATGCTTCCGCCAGAATCTTTGAACTGATACAATTTGCATTTGATTCGACGAAATGAGAACACCGTTAGAGATTGAAACCGAATTTGACGAAACCGACTTGATTTCGGATTCAAAGCCATTCTTTTTGGTCGGTATTGGTGGAGCTGGCATGAGCGCACTTGCCCTGATGTTGAAGCGGCGGGGCCTTGCAGTACGAGGCTCAGATGCAACCGCATCGGACATGACCGATTCATTGGAAAGAGCAGGAATCCCTGTCGAAATCGGACACAAATCATCACAAATTGAATCTGGAGATCAGGTCGTGTTGAGCGATGCAATCGTGTTGCAAGACAGTCCGGAAGTTTCTGATGCCAGAAGATTGAAGTGCCACATTTTCCGAAGATCTCAGCTCTTGGGCTGGCTCCTTAAGGATCGAAGAGTGATTTGTGTGACGGGAACGCACGGAAAAACTACAACGACCTCAATGATTGGGGCAGGATTGCGAGCAGTGGGCGCTAATCCTACCATTGTCGTTGGCGCATCGGTTCCAGAATTTGGCGGGCCGGTTGTCGAAGGCGACTCGGAATGGGCAGTAGTTGAGGCTTGCGAAGCCTATGACAGTTTTCACGATTTGAAGCCAAACATTGTTGTCTTGACAAACTTAGAGCTTGACCACATTGACTTTCACAAGAATTGGGAAAACTTGAAGGCAAGCGTTTTACGCTTTGTCAAGACGATTCCATTAGATGGCGCACTCGCTTATTGCTCCGACGACTCTGGCGCATCGGAGATTGCCAGCGGGTTTAACGGAAAGAAAATCGGATATTCGCTCGCGCACGGGCAGGATTTGGTATTGAAATCGCCAGGCGATCACAATAGGCTCAACGCAGTAGGTGCATTGGCTGCAATTGAACTTGCAGGCTACCTAATAGATGATGCGTTGCCGGGAATTGAATCCTTTCAAGGTGCTGAACGGAGATTGGACGTTCTTCATACTGGGGATGTCACAATTGTTGACGACTATGCCCATCATCCGACTGAAATCCGTGCTTCGATCTCCGCGCTTCGAGAAAGGTATCCAAATCGGCGATTGGTGGTCGCGTTTCAGCCGCATCTGTACAGCAGGTCAGCTGGCTTGATTTCGGAATTTGCTTCTGCTCTCGATCTAGCTGATATTGTACTTTTGACTGATATTTATCCTGCGAGAGAAGCTCCGATGCCAGGAATCAGTTCCTACAGAATCGCAGAACTTCTCACTAAGCCATGCCGCTACGTGCCTTCCCGGCACTTCTTAGTTGAGGAGACATTGCAATTGCTGCAACCAAGCGACGTAATTGTCGGAATGGGGGCTGGAAACATTTCTGAATTTGCACCACAACTGATACATGCCCTGAATAGGCCTTCGCTAGCGGAAATTGAAAGCGGTGCTTCGCTCCAAATTGTGGTCGCTTACGGAGGCGATAGTGCGGAAAGGGAAGTTTCGCTTTGTTCCGGCTTGGCCGTTCAGGAGGCACTAGAATCGGGTGGGCACCACGTGAAATTAATTGACTTCACGGATTTGCTTTGCGGTAAGGCACAGAGTTCAGCTTTTCGATTTGAAGGTGGTTTTTCTCGGCTGTTTGGCCAGGATCGCGTTGACCTTGTCTTTTTGGCTGTTCACGGAACAAACGCCGAAGATGGCGCTATCCAAGGATTGCTGGAACTTTTGCACCTGCCGTATACGGGTTCTGGAGTCCAGGCAAGCGCAATTGCAATGGACAAGAGCTTAACTAAGGCGATTCTGGAGCGAAATGGAATTCGGGTGCCAAAAGGCCAGATGGTTCGATCACCAAGCGATCCAATTGCGATTGAGGCACCATTGATCGTCAAGCCAAATGCACAAGGATCAACGGTAGGACTTTCATTTGTTGAAGAAGTGAGTGGGCTTCCAATAGCACTGGGAAAATCCCTGGCTTATGGTGACACTTTGGTTGAAGAATGGGTGCGAGGAACTGAGATATCGGTTCCTGTTTTAGGCGAAAGAGCCTTGTTGCCAGTGGAGATTGCCCCTGTGTCTGGCCATTATGATTTTGCAAATAAGTATTTGCCAGGGGCGACAGAAGAAATTATTCCAGCAAGGATTCCCGACGAGAAACTCAAAGAGGCTCAGGAGATTGCGCTCAAGTGCCACGAAGCATTAGGTTGCCGTGGCGCAACTCGAACCGATATGATGGTGCGTGACGGTGGCAAAGGCGAAATTGTTGTCCTTGAAGTAAACACCCTCCCCGGATTGACAGCCACATCCCTTCTGCCGAACTCTGCTAAGACAATGGGAATCTCGATGCCGAAACTTTGCCAATGGATGGTTGTAGACGCAATGAGGTGCCATGCCAAGAAGGCGTAAACGATTTCCAATCGCAGGGTCTTTATGGGCTACATTAGCGGTGCTCTTGTGCGTTAGCTTCTACTATTCGCCCGCAACATCGCTAAGGAAAGTGACCATTGTTGGCGCCCAGGTACCGTATCAACCCTACATTCGAACCTCGATAAAAAAGGCTGCTGGAATTCCGGCATTGCAGATTTCGCCGATCGCTGTAGAGGGAAAGATTTTGGCGACTTCTGCCGTGGAATCCGTAAAATTCAGCCGAAATGTTTTTGGCAGAGCAAAGCTAGTCATTGCATATCGAACGCCAGTCGCACAATTTCAATCAAACAAAGAACTATTTTTGGACAAATCTGGAACAGTTTTTCGGTCACTCTCTTTAACGCCTAATTTGCCACAAATTGACCTTTACGAAGGCGGTCTACGTTCAACTTTGACTCAAACTGGTCTTTGGCCGAGCCGCAGGATCGCTTGGCTTGCAAAAGAAAGTAAAAAATATGACTTCGGAATGGGTTCTGTGATAGAAGTTCAGGCCAGCGGTGCTGTATCCTTAATAACAAATTCGCGCGTAACCATCCGGTTGGGATCTTCTTACGACTTTGAAAGCAAGCTAAAGACATTAGACCGGCTGATCGGAGAATCGCCAGACATTTGGAAGCGTGCGAAGGCTATCAATCTCGTAGTGCCGGAGCGTCCGCTATGGACGCCTCGATAACAAAAATATGAACCCATTTCTTTCACGGCTTTCAGGACAAAATAGCTGGGTCGTCCCAGTCTCGATCATGGCGCTCATTCTCGGCGTCATGCTTAATTTCGCTTGGATCACTTCGACAACTCGCGACGACCGATTGAAACGAGTTACTACCGGGATGGCTGATCGGTTGCGAACAGGCGGTCTTGATATGATTGGCGAATATTCAAAAATGCAAGAAGCGATGTCTGCTCTTCAGAAAAAGGTAACGCAGCTTGAAAACTCAATGGGAAGCAGCGATAAAGAGAGCAAGATGCTGAACGAGAACTTGCAGGAGGCGAAGCTGTTTGCCGGACTTGTTCCGGTTCAGGGGCAGGGAGTAAAGATTGTGCTTTCTGATGCCAAATCTGGCGATATGACCACTGAGGACGTGATCATTCACGATGCGGACGTACTCAAAGTTGTCAATGAGCTGCACGCTGCCCATGCAGAGGCGATTTCCGTAAATGGGCACCGCGTTATCGCTCGCTCCTCTTTTCGATGCGTCGGCCCAGTCATTCATGTTGACAACATTCCCGTTGCGTCTCCAATCACCATTATCGCAATCGGGAACATGGAAGCTCTGTTTGGCGGACTCAATTTGCCTGGGGGAGTTTTGGACGAGATTCGTCAAACGTCTCCGGACATGGTTTCCATTGAAAAACTAAAATCGGTGCACATCGAAGCGTATGGTGGACCAACTAAGACAGAATTCGCAATTCCAGTTACTGCCAAAAGTACGGAAGGAAGCACTGAGGGCAAAGGCGAATGATACTACTGCCTGTTTTGGCACTGGTGATTGGATTCTCGATTCCTTTCCTCTTCAAGACAGGGCCGATCACAAATTTCTATGGCCTGTATATTGGGGTAGCGTGTTTGGCGGGGCTTGATTCAGTTCTGGGGGGAATTCGGTCAGGCTTGGAAGGAAAGTTTCATAATGATGTGTTCGTAACTGGTTTCATCGCAAATGTGATCATTGCCCTGTTCTTGGCGTGGCTTGGCGATCAAATCGGATTGGACCTATTTTTGGTGGCTGTTTTGGTGATGGGTGGCAGGATTTATACGAACCTGAGCTTGATCCGGCGGTTTGTTTTAACAAAATGGAAAGATACGCAAGAACGGACACGCCTTAAAGAACAGCAGGCGCAACAAGCGCAGAGTAACGGATAAATGGATCAAATTGCAGTTTTCGACTTAGGAAGCTCAAAAGTCGCCGCCATGGCAGCAGCTTTTGACGACAGCGGCGAAATGAAGATTCTCGCCACATTTGAGACGCCAAACAAGGGAGTGAAAAAAGGCGCAATTGTTGATCTTGAGGAAACTCAACGGGCGATTTCTGATTGCCTACAAGGATTGCATGAGGATTTGGGCGAGAATCCCAGTTCGGTTTGGATTACGATTGGCGGATCAAATGTTGATTCGCGATTGGTGCGCGGAATGCAACCCATTGTTCCAAACACTCGACCAATTTCAAGGGACGATGTCATGCAGGTTGTCAATCACAGCCGCCGTCAAGTTTTGCCACCTGACAGGGAAGAGGTTCAAGCTATTCCCCAATCCTTTACTGTAGACGGACAAAATGGGATCAATCGCCCGATTGGGCTGAATGGAAGCCGACTCGAAGTTTCCACTCTTTTGGTTACCGCTCAGCGAGCCGCGCTCCAAAATTTAGAGCGGGCGTTTGACAATTCGGGAATCAAAGTCAATGGCTATGTCTTGCGGTCGTTAGCTGCAGGCCTTGCCGTATTGAGCGAGGATCAAAGAAGAGTTGGTTCGCTTGTAGTTGACCTGGGAGCCGCTTCGACCGAATTGGCCGTGTTCAGCAATGGGGGAGTCGTTTCGTCTTCGTCAGTTCCGCTAGGAATGTCGCACGTTTCTTCAGACTTAATGAAGCTGCTAAAGACTTCCCCTGAGGAAGCTGAAAAGTTGAAACTGGAGTTCGGATGCGCGGTCGCTGCGCTCGTTCCGCCGGACGATTCCTTAAGCGTTTTGCAGCTTGGGCAGATTCATGGCAGGCCAATGCAGCGACGGGTGCTTTGCGAGATTATTGAGAGCCGAATGCGCGAGATTGCTCAGTTCGTGTGTCAGCAATTAGAAAGGTCTGGACACATCGGGATGCTTCCGGGCGGAGTCGTGATCACAGGCGGCGGCGCAGAGATGGAAGGCGTCCAAGAGCTGTTCAGCGATGTACTAGCTGGGCACAACGTTTCAATTGGAAAGCTGCGAGGCAAGACAAGAATATCACCTGCAAAGTTCGCTTCGTGCTATGGTGCCGCAAGATTTTTGGCTGACAATCGGGAAGAATTGGCTCCTACTGAATTGGAAATGGGTCTGGCTGGGAAGGTAAAGACGATCTGGTCTATGCTTAGCGGCAAAGAAATTTGAACGAGGTAATTAGGTAATTAGGTCGTTGGGTCATAGGGTCAGTCGGAAATTAGTTCAATTGGTGATTAGGAAATCTATTCAACAAGTTTCACGAAATCCCTTGCCTTTTTGAACAGCGTCCACTATAATAGGAATCGTGAGAACGGGGACTCGCCAATACTGTCTTGCCGTCATCATGTCTTTTGCCATGATAGTTAGTGTTGGTTTGCCAACTTTTGAACCGATAGCCCAGGGAAAGGTAAAGTGCCAAAGTTGCAAAAAACTCACGCCTTTGTTACCAAAGTGTGCATATTGCGGAAACTCGCCCGTGAAGAAAGCTGATGCCCGCGTTACGACGATCGAGCATGAAACTCGTAAAATACCGTTTCCAAAAAGGGAAGTTGATTCTCCTGAGCTGGAAGTGGGCAAGACGCAGATAATTCAAGAAGGGAAGTATGGGCAGAGAAGACTAACTTTCAGGGTGACCCGACTAGGTTCCAAGGTGATTAGCCGAAAGCAAATTGCGGAACAGGTTTCCAAGCCAGTCGAGGAAATCAAGGGAATCGGCAAACTTGAACCCAAGCCTTCGATAACAACAAAGATGTTCGTTGAAGATCTCGAATTTCGCATCATATATGAAGACGATCCCAGTTTGCCACGGGGAGAAGAAAGAATAAAGACGCCAGGGTTAAAGGGATCCATCGAAAAATGGTACGAGATTGAG
>JANNJE010000236.1:0-8557 GCA_031405735.1 Armatimonadota bacterium
ACAACGTCAGCACCGGCTTCCTCGGCTTCCTTTGCCAATTCGCCTTTGGCGAGAACGGCGACCTTTTTGACCTTTCCGGTTCCGTGGGGAAGGTTAGTGATTCCTCGGACATTTTGGTCGGACTTTCGAGCATCAACTCCGAGCCGAACGGCTAAGTCAATGGACTCAGGGAATTTTGCGGTTGCGGACTTTACTACGATGCCAATGGCTTCGTCGAGTTCATAGAATTTGGTCGCGTCAACAGATTTTGTCGCCTCAAGATAGCGCGGCGAATGCGCATTTTTACGTATGTTTTTTCTCAATTTATAACCTCGTGGTGCGGGCGTTCCAAGTTCATTGGAACTCCCACAAGATGGTGTTAGGATACCACATAGAGCCTATATAGAGGGAAAGAGTTCTCGATGTTGGACGATATATCGACACTCAGATGAAAGAGAATCTCGCCATAAACGCCCTTTGAAGTATCATTTGGCAAGCGATTGAGTCAAGAACTCGTTCCATTTCAATTCAACTTCCCAGTATTCACCCATGATTCGTAAAGCTAAAAAGGATTTCCAATGGGATGGCGTGGATGTCTTGCCCTACAAGGAAACGGGCACTCACTTCAAATCCATCTCTCGCCAAACTCTGTTTGCTGAAGGAGTTGACATCCCAGTTGAACTTCGTTATTTTGAGATCTTAGCAGACGGATATTCGACACTAGAACGGCACGAGCACGAGCACGTTGTGATGGTGATCCGAGGATGCGGCGAAGTCTTTGTGGATTCGAAAGTCACTGAAATCGGGCTGCATGACATCGTTCACATACCGCCAATGACTTGGCATCAGTTTCGGGCGAATCGAGGCGAGCCGCTTGGTATTTTATGCTTGGTTAGCTGCGAACGGGATCGTCCGCAAAGGCCAGAAGAAGGCGATTTAGAAGTGCTGAAAGCAAACCATGATGTCGGGGAGTTCATTCGGGTATGAGCGGCCGCGAATTTGGATTCGAAACCCGGATGCTTCATGCCGGGCAGATTCCTGACCCCTATGTTGGGGCACGTGCAACGCCAATTTATCAAACGACTTCTTACGTTTTCGGCGATACGGATGAAGCCGCTCACCTATTTGAACTGAAGCAATACGGAAACATTTATTCACGTATAAGCAACCCTACAACCGCAGTTTTTGAAGAACGAATGGCTTCGTTGGAAGGCGGAACAGGTTCTGTTGCCGTCGCAAGCGGAATGGCAGCGCAATTTGGAACCGTGATGACGCTTTGCAGTCCAGGAGACCATGTGGTTGCTTCCAATCAGCTTTATGGCGGAAGTTTAACTCAGCTTGCCCATACGCTGAAGAAGCTATCCGTTGACGTCACGTTTGTAGACCCATCAGACTTGGCCGCATGGGAAGCGGCGATCACTTCCAAAACGAGGCTCCTTTTTGTCGAGACAATTGGAAATCCTGTCGGGACGATAGCGGACCTTGAGGCGCTTGGGAAGCTGGCTAAGTCAAAAAACGTTCCGCTAGCCGTTGACAATACATTCGCAACGCCCTATCTCTGCCGCCCGATCGAATGGGGTGCGACGCTTGTAATCCACAGCGCGACAAAGTTCATTGGTGGGCATGGCACTAGCATCGGCGGTGTTGTCGTTGATTCGGGCGATTTCGATTTTTCAAGCTTCCCGACCATTGCAGAAGCTTCAGATTCCTACCATGGGCTCAAGTTCTATGATACATTTGGGCACTACGGATTCCTCATGAAACTTCGGGCTGAGACGGTTCGAGACACCGGCGCATGCATTTCTCCGTTCAATTCTTTTCTTTTGTTGCAAGGGCTCGAAACACTCTCGCTGCGAATGGAAAGGCAAGTTTCCAATGCTCAGGCAATTGCGGAGTTTTTGGAGGCTCATCCCAAAGTTGCCAAAGTTAACTACGCCGGATTACCTTCGCATCCTCATTTTTCTCTAGCCAAGAAGTTTCTCCCCAAGGGCCCAGGTGCCGTAATGTCATTTGAGATTGAAGCAGGCAACGATGACCCGAGAATTGCTGGAAAGAAGTTCATCGAATCGCTTGAGCTGTTTTCGCACCTGGCAAACGTCGGCGATGCCAAGAGCTTGGTGATCCATCCCGGCTCGACCACGCATCAACAGCTATCTGATGATGAACTCGTAGCTTGTGGAATAACCGCGGGAACCATCCGTCTCTCGGTGGGATTAGAGACTTCAGGCGATCTGTTATGGGACTTAGATCAGGCGCTAGTGAAATGAGATGCAAGGGTCGAGTCTCACGCAAAGGCGCAAAGCCCGCAAAGGTTCATGACGGACAATTAAATGGAGCAACTTCTAGAATATGTGCTTGTGAAAAAGTTTATGTGACATCGAGGCAAACCACCTTTGCGATCTTTGCGAGCCATCCAATGGCTTTATAGGCTCCAGGAGCTCAGAATCTCATGTGTTAGCCCCAAATGCAGGATTTGGATATGAAAGAAAACATGATTAGCTGCGACATAAGACTGAACAGTGCATTCACAAGTGAGCAACGGGCTAAGTACCAAAATTCGTTCGAAATCCAACGGCTTTTGAGAGAATCTAAAACAATCGCAATTGTAGGCCTATCAACTGAGAAGACAAAAGCCAGCAATATGGTGGCTTCGTACCTGCAAGATGAGGGTTACCGAATCATCCCAGTTCACCCTAAAGCTGATGAAATTTTGGGCGAGAAGTGTTATTCGAGTCTTTTGGAGATTCCGGACAAGGTTGACATAGTGGACATCTTTCGTCCGGCAAACGAGGTTCAAGGAATTGTCGAACAAGCGATCAAAATAAGTGCGAAAGCCGTTTGGATGCAGCTGCGAATCGTCAATTTTGAAGCTGCCGACTTGGCGATTTCAAAAGGACTTCACGCCATCGTGGACAAGTGCATCAAGATGGAGCATGGCAGGTACGGCGGGATGCTTCACTGGGCAGGAATGAATACGGAAATCATTTCTGCAAAGCGACGATAGGATTGGCGAATTCGCAAACTACACTAAAAGTGGAACTTTGCCTTCTCCAATTTCGGTATTCTCTCCAAGTGTTGAGAACTCTGCGTTGGAAGTGGGAACGCACGTGACTAGGCAACAATGGTCGGTGCGAGTTCGCACCCTAAATGAACCTACGGTCACCGCTCCTCTAAAAGGGGCGAATCTGCGTTTGCTCGACACACTCAGCTTTGACCCTAAGGCAAAGCTCCCATGTTCTCTCGAATCGGCACTTGCATCGTATGGAGCCGACTTAGTCACGGGATTCAAGCGAGTTTTGAATCAGAAACGTGTTGAAGTCTTTTCAATAGAAGCGGACGTCAAAGCCAACCTAGAGAATCCGATGGTTCACATCGGAGTTGTTGGCGAATTTGGCTCCCCGAGGATCAATCTGATTCGCGCAACGCTTTACGTAACGGCAAATTGCGAGAGAAACCTCCTTGAAACCACATTGGCGACCGTTCTGGAACGGTCGCCACTTCACCAAACCCTAATTCGAGCGACTGAAATTCAGGTTCGGCTCGTTAGCTCGTGAGAAATACCATGTACAGACTCCAAACTGAAGACCAAAACTTGATCGACAAACTTGCATCCATTGCAGACTCAACTATTGCACCTCATGCCGGAGATGTGGATGCGAACAGCCGTTTTCCAAGAGAAGCCTTATCCGCCCTCTCATCTGAGGGGTTTTTAGGCTTGACTGTTCCGACCGACTTCGGCGGCCAAGGAAGAGGCCTTCGGGCTGCCGCCGCAGCGGTCGAGACCGTTTCGCAACGCGACGCAAGCGCAGGCATGGTCTTTCTGATGCACTTGTGCGGTATTCAAGCGTACGCTGCAAACCAAGCGGTGTGTGGCGACTATTTGCAAGCAGCAGCTAAAGGCAATCACCTCACGACGCTTGCTTGGAGCGAAAGGGGCAGCCGCAGCCACTTTTGGGCTCCAATGAGTGAAGAGACTCAAAGTGGAGAGAATGTCTCCCTCAATGGAGTAAAGAGCTGGGTCACAAGTGCGGGCGAAGCGGACGGTTATGTGGTCACCACGAGAATGGCTGGCGCAGTGAGCCCAATGGCGGTCACGCTCTATACCGTGGAAAGGGGAGATTCTGGATTCAGTATCGAGTCTCCATGGGACGCATTGGGCTTAAAGGGCAATGCAAGTGCACCGATGGTAATGGAAAACCTCACGATTCCAAAGTCAAGAGCGATTTCAGGCCCAGGGCAAGGAATGGACGTTATGATGGGCGCGGTGCTTCCCATGTTTGCGTCAGGCAACTGCGCATGTTCTATCGGTATTTCAGAAGCTGCCTTTTCGGCTACACAGAGCCACCTCGGAGCCTCGAAATTACAGCATCTGAATCAATCGCTGCAAGACATTCCAATTTTGCGAGATCGGTTGGCACGGATGAGAATAAGGACAGACCAAGCTCGGTCGTACTTGGCGGACACCTTCGATAAGATGGAGGCCAGCGATCCGGCGACGATGTTGCATGTCTTAGGAACAAAGGCACAGGGCGCAGAAGTCGCCTTGGAAGTAACCGACCTTGGAATGAAGGCGTGCGGTGGTGCGGCATTCAGCAAGCATTTGAGCTTGGAGCGAAATTTCAGGGATGCGAGAGCTATGACTGTGATGGCGCCAACAACAGATGTCCTTCACGATTTCATGGGCAAAGCTCTGCTCGGCATGGAGTTGTTTTAATGCAAAGTCCAATTCAGATTGGAGCTGTAGCCTATGATGCCAAAGTCGTCGTCATCTGGGACATCATACGTGAGTTTTTCGAAGCAGAAGGCGCACCGATTGACTACACCCTCTATACAAACTATGAGAAGCTTGTAGATGCGCTCCGAGAGGGACAAGTGGAAATTGCCTGGAATTCGCCTCTCGCTTGGGTAGATTCGGTGCGAAGGCTAGGTCCTGGCTGTCGTGCGATTGCGATGCGCGACACTGACCAGGAGCGGGTGTCTTACGTGCTCGTTCGAACTGATTCAGGAATCAATTCGATAGCTGATCTAAGAGGCAAGACGGTCGGCTTTGGTGCAAAAGACTCGCCGCAAGCAACACTCATTCCTGCCGGGCTTTTGCTCCGAAACGGACTCGCAGAAGGTTCGGACTATGCGGGCAAGAGATTTGACGTACTGGTTGGCAAGCACGGCGACCATATTGGCGGCGAAAAGGATGCGCTTCAGGCTCTGTTAGCGGGCGAAGTTGACGCGAGCTGCTGCCTTGATCTGAATTGGGCGCTTTGGAGCCAAGATGGTACGGCGGATGCCTCGAAGGTTCGGGTTCTCGCAACTACAGATCGTTTCGACCATTGCGTTTTCACGGTTGCAGAATCGTTTGGCCGAGATCGCGAAAGGAAGTTTCTCGAAGTATTATTCCGGATGACTTACCAGAACCCAGATCATCGCGAAATGATGGACATGGAAGGCTTGAAGGAATGGAAAATCGGGCGGACATCAGGCTTTGGTCCGTTGAATGAAGCAGTTAGCAAGCTGGGGTACTTCGAATGAGCCTTCCCCTATTCCCTGTCACGACCGTTGGAAGCTGGCCTCGGCCGCGCGATCTGATTTTGGCGCAGCGACGCAAGCAAATCGGAACGATTACAGCCGAAGAGTTTGAGAAAGTTGCAGATGACTGCATCGCGAATCTGATTCAGATTCAAGAACGGATCGGGCTCGATATTCTGACCGACGGCGAGCAGCGGCGCGACAATTTCTACTCGTTTGTAGCTGAAAAGCTCGAAGGAGTTCGCTTGATGACGCTTTCAGAAATGCTTGACCTTGTAGACGACCGCCAGGGTTTTGAAGAGCTTTTGGACCGACTTGACGTGCCTTCAACGGCAATCAAAAATCCTACTTGTGTTGGAAGAGTTTCGAGGCGTTCTCCACTTGCTACACATGAAGCTAAGTTCGTCAAATCGCTTACGAACCGTCCGTTGAAAGTGCCACTTCCAGGTCCCTACCTTCTTACACGGGCAATGTGGGTTCCGGAAGTCGCGGGCAAGCATTACAACAGCAAAGAAGAACTCGCCGAGGACGTATTGAAGATCCTGATCGAGGAGATTCAGGAGTTGGCTGATTTGGGCGTCGAGTTTGTCCAACTCGACGAGCCTGTTTTGACCGAGCTTGTGTTCACGCAAGGACAAACGCGAACGTTTATGTGCGCCGCTTTGACAGCGAGAAAGGATCCTGCGGAGGAACTAGAGTTCGCAGTCAAGCTGATCAATCGAATCGCCGAAAGCACTCCCGCCACTTTAAGGCTTGGCATGCATGTATGTAGGGGCAATTGGAGCACTAAGGAAGAAACGCTACTTTCCGGCAACTACCGCCCATTAGAGCCATATTTCGCTCGGATGAATGTTCAGCAACTCGTTTTGGAATATGCGACTCCGCGAGCTGGAGACTTGATGGCATTTCCCGGAAAAGAGCTTGGGCTTGGTGTTGTAAATCCTCGGACAGAGGAAATTGAAACGCCGGCAACGATTTGTGCTCGTATTGAAGAAGCCTTGCAGTTTTGGCCCAAGGAAGCGATCTTTTTGAATCCTGATTGTGGGTTTGCGACGTTTAGCGAGCGAGAAATGAACTCGCAGGAAATAGCTGAGAGGAAGATGGAATCGATTGTGGAAGCGGCAAGACGGATGCGGTAGTTTAGAGCCCTTAATCTAAAAAAGCGCCGACAGGGTCGGCGCACTCCCAAAGAAACTTTTCCCCATTCCTTCCCCAATTTGAGAAAACACACATCCAAAGGTGTTTAATGGTGATTCCGAATGACCCTCGAAACGCTAGAATCCCAAGCCTTGCAATGCACAGCGTGCCCGCTTTCCTCACGGAGGAGGAATGTGGTCTTTGGCGAGGGCAATCCGCGCGCGCCACTGGTGCTGGTCGGTGAGGGTCCCGGCGAAAACGAGGACGCGACGGGGCGCCCTTTCGTCGGAAGAGCCGGCCAGCTCCTCGATAAAGCGTTGCTCGAAAACGGGCTGACCCGCGAGCATGTTTACATTTGCAACACGGTCAAGTGCCGTGCGTGCGATTGGACCACAGGCAAACCAGTGAATCGAGCACCGACGAACGAGGAGACAGATTCTTGCCGCCAGTGGCTGCTTCCACAGCTTTCGTTGATCGCTCCAAAGGTGATTTTGTGCGTTGGGGCGCCCAGTGCTAAGAATTTGATCAAGAAAGACTTCAAAATCACTCAAGAGAGAGGGAAGTTCTTCCAAACGGATCTTGCAAAGTGCATTCTTGCTTGCCTGCATCCAGCCTACATATTGCGGCAAATGAACATCTCGGGCGATGGGGGCTATTCGCTGTTGGTTGCCGATATTGGAAAGGCTTGGGAGGCTGCGATTCGGTTAGAAGCCAAAAACGAGTCCGACTCATTGAACCAACCTCAAGACGATCCGCCTCAGCATGTTCTATTCTAGAGAAGCATGCGCGTTGCTGACCTTTTGAAACTGCTCGAACAATGCCCCATTGTCGCCTCGGTACAGGCTGATGAAGGTATGCCACTTGATTTACCAGCAACGATCTGGGCTTTGGCAGAATCCAGCTTAAATCAAGGTGTCAAGGTGTTCAGGTTTCAAGGTGCTGAAAACATCCGGTATGTGCGTGGGCGATTCGATGGTCCGATAATCGGGCTAATAAAGAAGCAGTATCCAGATTCCGAGGTTTACATCACGCCGACCGCAAAGGAAGTTGATTCGCTAATTGAACTAGGGTGCGAAATAATCGCCCTTGATGCAACACCGCGCAAGCGTCCTGATGGGGCCGATTTGGCTTCTCTTGTCTATCGAATCCACAGGAACGGGAAATTGGCGGTCGCCGATTGTGATACGCCAGCTTCGCTCTTTTGGGCGGAAGAGGCGGGAGCAGATATTATTAGTACCACCCTTAGCGGCTACACGCCAGATAGCAAATCTCAAACAGAGCCAGACTTCGATCTGCTTCGCCAAGCCATTCTTACTGGAAAGCCGGTCATGGCAGAAGGGCGGTATATGGATCCCTGGCAGGTTGAAGCTGCCTTGATTATGGGCGCAAAAGGAGTGGTCATCGGTGGAGCCTTGAACGACCCAATCAAGCAAACCAAACGCTTTGTTTCGGCGGCAGACCACTTTACCGGCCCAGTCGGCGCAGTTGATATCGGCGGAACCTGGATGCGATACGCGCTAATTAGTGCTGAGGGCGAGATTTTGAGGCGAGAAAAGGTCGAAACGCTACCAACAAAGGAAGAAAGACTTGAATGGATCAAAGTTCAAGTACTGTCTGACAAAGTTTCGAGGCTCGGAGTTAGTACGGGAGGAACAGTTGTTCCAGTTTCGAGCTTTGTAATTGAGTCCAAACCCGTCATTCCGGACAATCATGGGAGCATCTTTTCGACCATTTTGTTTCCCGGAACCGAACTCGTCCAAGCCCTCAACGACGGACTAGCCACTGCATGGGGGCACTATTGCCATCCCCAATTTGCCGGCAAGCGAGTGGCAACTCTTGCTCTAGGTACTGGAGTTGGGTTTGGGCTTGTTGACAAGGGCCAGATTCTCATGGGGCAACATGGCGAATATCCTAGAAT
>JANNJE010000237.1:0-13847 GCA_031405735.1 Armatimonadota bacterium
CCCATCAAGGGCGAAGGTAAAGCTAACACCCTCTGGCTCCGCTCCACCAAATTCGGGGACGACATGGACCGGGTTTTGCGCCGAAAAGATAGCCGCCTAACCTACATCGCCTCCGACGTCGCATACCACAAGGACAAGTTCAACCGAGGCTCAAAGCCGAAACCAGATGGCACGACAGAGAAGGCAGACAAGCTGATCACCATCCTCGGCCCAGATCACCACGGCTACATTGGCAGGCTGCACGCGGTAGTTGGGGCACTTTTGGAAGGAGACGTTGGCAAGTCGTCGGCAAGTGGACGGCAAGTGGACGGCAAGTTGGATAAGAGTTCCAAACAACCTGCCAACAACCTGCAAACTACAAGCCGACAACCTGCCGACGACCTAACAACGATTGATGCCAAACTGTACCGCTCTCCAGCCGAACGAGACGCCTGCCTGGCAGCCCTCGCCGAAGCAAGAGAAAAGCTCGAGGTCGTCATCTTCCAGATAGTAAGATTTGTAAAGAACGGTGTCCCCGCCCCTATGCGAAAGCGGGACGGAAACATCTATTCCCTTCGAGATTTGATGTCCGAAATCGGAAAGACAGCGGCCCCAAACGAACCCGAAGAGGAACAAATGCGGATAGGAAAGGACGTCGCAAGGTTCTTCTATCTGATGCGGAGCCATGACACCCACATGGACTTCGATATTGACCTCGCCACCAAGCAAAGCGATGAAAATCCCGTTTTCTATTGCCAATACGCGCATGCCAGGATTTGCTCGATTTTGGAACGGGCCAAGCTTCCCCTCTCCCTTGACGGGAGAGGGAGTGCGAACGAAGAGAGCCCGGGTGAGGGTGTAAGAGAGCGAGATTCAGAATCACCCTCATCCCAGTTCGTTCCTCACAGGCCTTCTCCCTTCAAGGGAGAAGCAAGTGAAGTTCTCCATTTGCTCACCCACGAACGCGAACTTTCCCTCATCAAAAAGATCTGCGACTTGCCCGAAGAAGTCAAACGTTGCGCCGAGGACTATGGAGTTCACCGGCTGACCACTTACGCCCAAGAACTTGCGAAAACATTTCACTATTTTTACGATGGTTGCCGGGTTATTCAAACCGACCAACCCGAACTCACTCAGGCTCGTCTTGCACTTTGTGAAGCTACAAAAATCGGGCTGAGAGCCGTTTTTGATCTCCTGGGAATCTCAAGTCCTGAACGAATGGAACGAACCATTACAGAGCAGTAGTTACATTCAGGCTCTATGGATGCTTGAAAAATACGCCGCACACATTTGTTGGCAATTTCATTTCTCGCAAAGGCGCAAAGGACGCAAAGTCAATTGAGAGATTTGTGCGATTAATTCGGAGCTTAGAGCATTCAAAGCTAGCAAATGATCACATGCAGTACAGCAGCACACTTTTGCGAGCTTTGCGCCTTTGCGTGAAATCATTAGCTTTCTCTTTGCGAGCTTTACGACTTTGCTTGAAATCATTAACTTTCCCTTTGCGTCCTTTGCGCCTTTGCGTGAAACAAGAATACACTCTTCAGAACGATCCAGATTTTCCTTGACAAGGCACTTGAAATGGCATACTCACGAGATGCCTTCGCGAGAAAACGTCATCGCAAAAAGCATTGTGGATGCTGCATATACTGTTCATACTCGCCTCGGGCCTGGGCTCCTTGAATCGGTTTACGAAGCTGCACTTGAAGTTGAATTGAAGCGTCGAGGACATAATGTTGAGCACCAAGTACCGATTCCCGTTTACTACGACGAGGTCAAACTCGAATGCGGATTTCGAGCAGACCTCATAGTCGAGGGGATTGTAATCATTGAAATCAAGTCATTGGAAGTATTGCCCGCGGTGACATACAAAATTGCATTAACGTATCTCAAAGTAACCGAACTTAAATTGTGCCTAGTGATCAATTTTGGCGAAGAACTAATAAAAGATGGAATCCGACGGGTTGTAAACAATCTGCGTGAACTTGACTGACCATGATTTTTGCAATTCTCTTCGCCGTAGATTTGAGCACCCAACAGGCCGTTTCTGAATACACCCTCGACCTCTACTACCGATCCGCTTGGGTCGGGGAATCGAAGACGAGGATCGAACGCACAAAGCTTCGCGACCAACCCGTTATCAAAACCAACCGAACGACACATGTGACCACCTCATACGGCCGAGTGAAACCGATGTTTACGGAACTGATTCAGTATCAAACTGAAGAAGGCTCAAACATCGAATTGAGATACACATTCAGCTCCGGTCTCGAAGCCCAAGAAATGACTGTTGTTTGGAAACAGGACACTGTCGAGATCATTCGTCGAGGCATGGGTGCTAATGGCGCTTATGAGCCAGTCAAGGAAATTGTGCCAATCGACAAAGCCAAACACATCGGAGGCAACCCTCTGGATTCCGTGCTATTCGGAAACACTGCCAGGCAATCAACTACCAACCTTTCCTTGAATTTCGAGACTAAGAAGCTTGAAGAAAACCAGATTCGCTACATCGGAGAAGCAACCCTTGGGATCAAAAGGACACCATGCCTTGAATACCACGTTTTGCGGAAAACTGCAATTCTGTACCGAGTGTTCTTGGACAAAGAGACCGAAATTCCGCTTCGAATCGAAAGCATTGACGGCTTGCTAATGATTCCCAAGAAGACTAAGCCATAAAAGCTACAAAAACTCTCTCGGATCCGTGAATTTCCCGCGTATCGCTGTTGCAGCCGCCGTAATCGGCGAGACCAAATGAGTCCTCGCTCCAGGTCCTTGCCGCCCTTCGTATGGGCGATTTGAAGTTGAAGCCGACCTTTCCGTCGGCCGCAAAATGTCCCCATTCATTCCTAGGCACATTGAACACCCGCTGAAGTGCCATTCGAACCCAGCATCCTTGAAAACCTGGTCTAGACCTTCTGCCTCTGCTGCCGAACGAACGGCTTGACTGCCGGGAACAACCATTGCCCTGACTCCCAATGCGACCTTTTGCCCCCGAATGATTGAAGCAGCGTCGCGCAAGTCCGAGAGCCTGGAATTGGTGCACGAACCAATGAAAACAGTATTGACTTTCACATCAGACATCATCATTCCTGCATGAAGCCCCATATAGCTTAGTGCTCGCACTTCGCCAGCATCTTTCGGTTCTGGAATGGGTTCGTTGATGTCAACGGTCATTGCGGGTGTCGTTCCCCAAGTAACCTGTGGAACCAGTTTTGAAGCGTTGAGGTCAATTTTGAGGTCAAAATCGTCTGGTGAATCGGTTTTCAGTGCCTTCCAATCTTGAATCAGTCGTGCCAAATCGTCGCCCTTCGGTGCGAATGGGCGATTTTCTGCTGCCACAAATGCCGCAGTTGTTTCATCGGGCGCGATAAGCCCAGCTCTAGCCCCCATTTCGATGGACATGTTGCAGATCGTCATTCTGCCTTCCATCGTCAACCTCTGAATCGTATCACCAAAGTACTCCACAACATAACCAGTTCCTCCGCTCGCGCCCAACTTGCGTATGACTGCCAGAATCACGTCCTTTGCAGTCACTCCCTTGCCAAGTGTGCCGTTGATCTCAATTCCTAGCGCCTTTGGCTTCGAGGGCGAACGCAGCGTTTGAGTAGCCAAAACGTGCTCGACTTCTGTGGTTCCAATTCCAAACGCAAGCGCGCCAAAGGCTCCATGAGTGCTCGTGTGGCTATCGCCGCAGACTATTGTGAGTCCAGGAAGAGTAATCCCAAGCTGAGGCCCAATAACATGAACGATGCCTTGGCCAGCTTCTTTGAACCCAAATAAAGGAACTCCAAATTCTTTACAATTCCGGCTCAGTGCAGAAAGCTGCTTTCCTGCAAGCGTAGCTTCGTCAATTTCTCGGCCGTCTGTAGGCACGTTGTGGTCCACAGTGGCAAACGTTAGGTCAGGCCGGCGCACTTTCCGACCAGCTTCCCTCAGGCCGTCAAACGCTTGAGGTGAGGTGACTTCGTGGACGAGGTGACGGTCAATGTAAAGCAGCGTCCCGCCGCCAGGCAGGTCGGCGACTTTGTGTCGGTCCCAGACTTTGGAAAAGAGAGTGGGCATCTAGGATTATTGTATTCCGAATGTTACTGGTCCGACTTGCCTGCCCGAAACCCCAAGTATCCGTAGACTAAGACGACTAGTGGAAGTGCATAACAAAGCGACGCTGCAATTCCAAATGCTACGTCTGCAATTTGCTGTTCAGGCGTGTGGCTTCTTATTCCACCCATAGAATTAACAATGGCATCAGCCAACCCAACAAAACTGATTAATGCACCAATTACACAAATTGGGAGCAACGTGCAGACAATGCTTGCCAACCAGCTTAATCCTCCGATCGTTCGAAAGAACGCTAGCAACAAACAGACACGATATGTTGCCACCAGGATCAAGAAGCCTACATTCAATTGTATTGCCGTTCCTTCAATGAAGAGTCGCTCGACTGGAATCGCATAAATGAATGCAATTGGTCCCGCCATTCCGATAAACGCCAGTACTTTGGCGTACGTCCAGTTTCGTGGACGGAAGGGAATTCCAATGATGAACACAAAGAACGCTAGGAACAGGGCATACAATACTGAACCTACACCGAGTCGCTGAAACAAGCTTCCCACGTTAGAATCATCCCACCATCTTCCCATTCCTGCGAGCCAAACAAGGACTAAACCCAGAAACACTGATTTGAAGTCCACTCGATCAAAGTCGCCGCTGTTCGCCTGGAATGTGACCGCACGCCAAAGTAGTTTGAAATAGAATTTCAGAAACTCAAGCATGGTGCACTCCTCCAATCCTCTTGCGAGCGGTCGCAACAAACTTCTTTTTGCGATTGGCAACTTCTGAATCAGAATGCAAATCTTTCACTAGATGTCGAAAACTTGACTCAAACGCTTTGACGCTCATGTTTGCTGGACGATAGGTTAAGTCAAAAAGTGTACATTGATCCCAAAATTTAGCACGCAAAAGCCTCTTTGAACTCTTGAGGTCTGCATATAGCTTGGTTCCTAGAAATGGAGTTAGGATCGTCACTTGCACCTCGCTGAGTCCCGATGTTCTAACAAATTCGAGCGTGTCTTCAAAAACTGTATCTGTATCAGAATCGAAACCGAAGACAAAGCAACCATTGACTGATATGCCGGCTGACTGTATCTTCTCAATAGCCTCCATGTATTGGTCCCTCTTTTTGTGCTTCCATCCTTTACTGTCGGTTGCTAAAAGGCTCTTTGATTCCACAGATTCCAGTCCTATCAGTAGTTGAGAGCAACCCGATTCTGCTAGCAAATGAAGCAGCTCATCATCATCTGCTATGGATATGTCTGTTTCAGTAAACCACTTAACTTTGTGCTTTCCGAGCAACAATGCAAGCTTCTTGCCCCATTCCTTGTTCACAAATGTATTGTCATCCGCTAGTTCAATGAACGGCTTTGGCCAAATCTGTCCAATAGCTTCCAATTCTTCATCAATTCGATTCAGTGGTTTTCGTCCGTAATCCGAAATCAAGCGAGACGCTGCACAAAAACTGCAATCGAGCGGACAACCTCGCGTAGTCTGTAAGGGGATTCGGTTGTATTTGTCGGGGTTCAGCAAGTGAAAGGCTGGGATCTTGGGTGGTTCTAGTTCTGGCTTTCTTCCGGAAGAAAAAATTGTGGGTACTCGCTTCGCTTCAAATTCCTTCAAAAAATGTGACCAAAGCCGCTCGCCCTGCCCGACAGCCACAGAATCGGCGTACTTAACTGCTTCTAAAGGCAATGCCGAAGCGTGGAGCCCGCCAATGACTACATGGATTCCACATGAGCGGAGCAGTTCCGACAACAAGTATGCATCGTTTATTCGTGCACTCAGAGAGGACATCGCCACTAAGTCAGGCTTTGCAGAAATTAACTTTTGAACGATTTCAGAGCTGACCTGGTCAACTTCCAAATAGTCAACGCTCCAATTTTCAGGCGTGTTTCCAGCAAGAGTCAATAGCCCTAGGCACGGAAGCGACGCAATTACATTTCCTCGCTCGATGAAGCCTGGTAGCGTCATTCCGAGTTTTTTGAGTTCGTCATTGTAGATCCGAACTCCGGACATACCGACAAACAGGACCTTCCTTTCCTTCAACGATGCACTAGGAGGCAAGATCTGGCTCCATGATCATTCTTTGCATAGTTCTGATGGAGTGATTGACTCTGGAAAGGAAAGAGGGCATTGCTGTTCCCATTCTGACTCAGTTCTATATGTGATGTTACATAGCCGAACACCCGATCATTACGGTATCATTTCAAACCGTTTGGCGGGTTGCCCGAGTGGCCAATGGGAACAGACTGTAAATCTGTCGGCGAATGCCTTCGAAGGTTCGAATCCTTCACCCGCCACCAGAAAGTTAGTAATTGGCGGTTAGCGGTAAGCGGTTACAGACTGCCAACCGCTTACCGCTAACTGCCAACCAAAAGGGCCTTTGTAGCTCAGAGGTAGAGCATCCCCTTGGTAAGGGGAAGGTCACGAGTTCGATTCTCGTCAAAGGCTCCAGGATTTTCGGTTATCAGTTGTTGGTTGTCGGTTATCGGTTGTCGGCAGCATCCAAAAATAGTGGTCGGGATGAAAGGATTTGAACCTTCGACCTCTGCGTCCCGAACGCAGCGCTCTACCAAGCTGAGCCACATCCCGATCGTTTGAAGGCAGTCTTTCGGGTTGACTGCGTGCCCATTTTACAACCCAATTCAATCAATTTTTCATGTGACTAGCTCGAATCAGAAGCTTTCAAGTACAAAGTGCAACCTTTATGATCCAAAACTACCCCGGCGGCCAAGCCAGTTTTCGCCCTCCGAGCAAGTGGACGTGAATATGATCTACGGTTTGTCCCGCATCAAGCCCTTGATTGATCACCAGCCTGTAACCATCCTTCAGACCTAGGGATTCGGCGACTTTTCTAGCTGAAACGATTAGATGGCTTGTCGCATCGCCAGATTCAGCAAACGCGACTCCGGCAATTTCGTCCCGCGGCACAATGAGAACATGGATTGGCGCTTGTGGATTTGTATCCCGAAAAGCTACGCAATTTTCGTCTTCATAAACGATTTCGGCAGGAATTTCGCGATTGATGATTCGGGTGAACAGCGTTGCCATAGAACTGACATTAATTTCGCCACCAAACTGGATTTCCCTTCAAGTGCAACAAAGTCAATTCAAAATTCGAATTTGGCTCAAATTAGAACTAACCAGCTCACCATAAGTAGTGGTCCCAACTGTGCTTTCGATTTGAACGTTTGCAAATCCCCGCTTCAATGAGCTCGGCCCAGCAAAAGCAACTTCAACATAGTTATCTGTGAGTCCAGTAAGGAGCCCACTTTTCGTCTCCTTTCCTTCAACCAGCACCCTCATTGATCTGCCAATGAACTTTTGAACATGATCGGCTCCCGTTTTTTGAGAGATTTCCGCGAGCGCTGCGCTTCTTGCAATCTTCTCTTGTGGCGAAATTGGATCGCCCCAGTGATCGGCAGGAGTTCCAAACCTCGGGCTGAAACGAAACACATGAGCCTTCAAGAATTTTGCTCTCCGGCAAACCTCCAAGCTAGATTCAAACCTCTCTTCAGTTTCGGTAGGAAATCCAACCATGATGTCGGTCGTTAGTGAAATATCGGGAATCTCTGTGTAGAGTCTTTCGCACAACCTAAGGTAATCATCCTGAGTATATGGGCGGTTCATCTCGGCAAGCACGTCGCTGTCTCCCGATTGAAGCGGAATATGCAAATGCGGAACAACTTTGCCGTTCTTAACTAACTCAATCAACCTTGGAGTCACTTGGCGCATCTCAATTGAACTTATTCGAATTCTGCCCATTCCCGGCAAATCTGAAAGCGACCCTACCAAGTCTTCAAAATCAGGGCCGCGGCTGCCAGATTCGGGGCTATAGGCTCCAATGAGAACCCCTGTAAGAACGATTTCTCTATAACCTAACTCAACCATCTTCCTTGCTTCATCAAGTACTTCGAAAGACGGTCTCGACTTCAAACCGGGCCTGGTGTAAGGAATCGAGCAATAACTGCACATGACGTTGCAGCCGTCTTGAATTTTGAGTACGGCTCTTGTTCGATGAGTTTGGCCCTGTAAAAGGTTTGTTTGGACCATTTCAGATGGAGATGGCAAGCAAGCGGGGAATCTCCGGGCGAAATTTTGAAGGGTTTCTAGCTTTTGTTCATGCGGAACAACCAAGTCCGCACATTCAACTGACTCGCCTCGATTCAGAGCCATTTGTGCCGCACAGCCTGTTACCACTATTTTCGCTTCTGGGTTCGTTCGGCTCGCTTTCCGAATCGTGTAATGGCTCTTGCTTTCGGCAATCGAAGTCACGCTGCAAGTGTTGATAACGTAAACGTCTGCAACCGAATCGAACGGAACGATGCCAAATCCAGCTGCCTCAAAAGAATCTAGTATCCGCTGAGTCTCATATTGGTTCACCTTGCAGCCCAAGGTCGTGAATGCAGCATTTGGCATTGCGAGAATTGTACTGCCATAATCCCGCCAATGAACTCGCGCGATGTTTGGTATGGCAAATCATTGGCACTCCAGTTCGTTAGATTTCTGCTTCTTCCAGTTTCAGCTCTCTATTATTTAGGCTGGCAGGCTTATCTCTTGGTCTATCGAATTGGACTCAAGCGAGCCAAAGAGCCACACTGTCGAGTCATAGTCGTCGGAAATTTCACGGTCGGGGGAACCGGAAAGACGCCGATTGCGATCCATATCGCTCAAGTCCTATTGGAAAACGGCAATCAGGTTGTAATCGGGTGCAGCGGATATGGCGCACCAAAATCTAAAGCCGCAACATTGGCTCCGAAGGGCAAATTGAAGCCAATACAATGGGGCGACGAGCCCGCGCTGATCCGCGAGCTCTTGCCAGACGTTCCGCTAATTGTAGGTAGGAATAGAGTCCTTGCTGCAAAAATCTGCCATGAGAACTTTCCAAAAGCTGTGCTCTTGATGGACGACGGATTGCAGCACTTACCTCTGAAAACACACATTAAGATCGCTGTTGAACCCAAACAATCGGATAATCGAATGGTTTTGCCAGCAGGTCCTTACCGCGAACCGTACAATCACAAACGTGTTGATGTTGTAGTTCCGGGCGATTTTCAGATCCGACGAAAGCTGAGCCACTTGAAGGATCAGGAAGGCAGCCGAATAGATTTTCCAATTGCGCCTCCCATAGAAGCACGAGCTTTGGCGGCAATCGGGAATCCGGAACAATTTTTTGCCTCCCTCGAAACTGTCGGAATCCAGCTCGAAAAGCAAATCGCACTAGAAGACCATGACCCTTTGACCGCTGGTACACTTCTAGCCTCATTCGATAAAGAAATTCCAACAATCGTAACCCTTAAGGACTGGGTGAAACTGCGAGAACTTCGAGGTATTTCCGAATTCAAAATTTGGATCGCTTACGAATCGGTTTCCCTCGAACCTCAGCAAGAATTCGCCAAATGGCTGCATGAACGACTCCAAAAAACCGCGAACAAAGTTCCTGAATAAGATCGGCAGTCTTGCATTTCGACTTGGGACTATCGCATTTGTCCGAAAGGATCCCCTCAAGGCTGAGCGAATTGGACAATGGTTTGGACGCTTTGCCTTCCGATTTGCCGGCAAACAACGCCGAAGAGCACTTTTGAACCTAAAACTGGTCTTTCCAGACATGAGTGAAACTGATTGTCGCAAACTTTCAATTCGTTGTTTTGAGCACTTCGGAATGGTAGCAACCGAGTTTTTTCGCACTCCTCTACGAACTCGCCAGGAAGTTGCACTTGCTATTGAAACGGTCGAAGGATTAGAGCACTGCGAATCTGCTTTGAAAAATGAAAAGGGGTTTCTCTTAGTACTAGCGCATTTTGGGAACTGGGAATTTTTGGGTTCGTGGCTGATTCAAAACGGGTTCCCGTTAGTTGCAGTGCAGAGGGACGCAAATGACCCTGCCATGAATCGCGAAGTAACACGCCTCAGAGAATCAGCGGGGATGAAACTCTATTCTCGAGGTAGCGCCGCCCGAAGCATCCTTGCGGCACTGAAAGACTCTAAATGCGTAGCGATCCTCTCAGATCAGAATAGCGACGATGCCTACCTGCCATTTTTGGGGCATATCGCTGGAACTGCGATCGGTGCCGCCACAATCAAAATTCGGACCAAAGTGCCACTTATTCCAACCTATTGCATTCGGACCGGACCGCATAAATTTCGACTCGTTTTTGAGCCGAGTCTTGTGCCTGATCCCGGATCAGAAAACCCCGTCGAAAACCTCACACTGAAAGTCAATCAATCCATCGAGGCAATGGTTCTGAAGTATCCAGAGCAATGGCTTTGGTTCCACGACCGCTGGAAAAATGCAAGGCGAAAGGGACTGATACCAGACCAATGAAATGGCTGCTTGTTCGCTACTCTGCGATTGGAGATTGCGTGATGAGTACTCATGTCGCATCTCGAATTCGCAGGGCGGAGCCTGAATCGCACATCGGTTTTTGGGTGGATTCCGACTGCGCCCCTGTTATTGACGTTGAAGGTTTATGTAGCACTCGATATACCATCAATCGAAAACTTTGGAAGGAGGACAGATGGTCTCCGTCCGAATGGGCCAAAGCGTTGAAATTATTTGCAAGAGCAAGGCGACACAAATACGACTTTGGGCTTGACTTGCATGGGCACTTCAAGACCGCACTTTGCCTTCGAATTTCAAAGCCTAAGCGAAGATTAGCGATTCGAGCAACAGACAAATATGCGAAAAAATTGAACCCCGTATTTGCGACTCCGCAAAACGATTTGCATTTTGTTGACTGGTCACTATTGGCACTTCAGGAATTGGCATCGCTTCATGCTGATTCAACGCCGATCATGCCACAACTGGTTGACGAACTCGAAAAAACCAAGCAGTGGATTCACGTCACCAAACCGACGATCAGCATTGCGACCACGACTGGAAAGTGGGATACAAAGTATCCCTTAGAGCGTTGGCAAGCCGTTGGCAATGCACTAGCGGAGGTGGGCTTCTCTGTCGTGTTTCTCGGAGGAACGGATGGCGATTCTTGCGAGGTCGAAGGGACAACTGATTTGATTGGAAAACTAACACTTTCAGAGTCAATGGCAGTGATTTCGAGTAGCCATTTGCACTTGGCGGCTGATACGGGAATGGGTCATATCGCTGCTGCATACGGTATTCCTGTTGTTTCCGTCTTTGGCCCAACAAATCCAAAGATGATTCGTCCGTATACTGACAAGGGGATTGTGCTCCAAGAATCGAAAAATGTCCAAGATATTCAGGTCCAGCAAATAGTTGAGGCTGCTCAAAATCTTTACAAACTGCATGGGAAATAGCTACCTGATCAGCAGACTTTCTTCGCTTGGGGATGTTGTAAATACACTTCCCACTGCCGTTGCGCTGAAACGAGCCTTCCCCGACTGCAAGATCAGTTGGCTCGTTGATCCTAGGTTCGCGGGAATCGTTGACCGGTGCTCGGCTGTTGACCGAGTCATCCGCTGGAAGCCGAATCTAAGGGAAGTTTCCAAGTTAGATTTTGGGGAAGAATTCACTATAGCGTTCGATATGCAGGGCCTTTTGAAGAGTGCTGTCCCCATTTGGAAATCGAAGGCACAAAGGAAGCTAGCCTACCATTGGCAACGAGAGGGAGCATCGCTTTTTGTCCCACCTGTACTCCCCCAGAGTAAATCATTTCACATCGTTGACCAGCTCCTGGATGTCGTTCGTGGGGCAGGCATTGACGTTCAGTCTGTTGGCTTTGACCTCCATGCCGATGAAGGGGACATATCGAACGTTATGAAGCGATTGAATGAGCTTGGTTTGTCTGGTCGTTTTGTTGCAATAAATGCGGGATCGGCCTGGCCGTCCAAAAGGTGGGCGCCAGCCCATTTTGCTCTGGTGATTGATCAGCTATCTGCTAATGGAATCCAATCTGTAATGATTGGAACAGGTGCCCTAGCCGATCGTGAAGCAGCCGATCTAGTCATTTCGGAGTGCAAAAGTTCACCTATAGACATGCTCGGCCAAACAAGCGTTGTCGAGCTAATTGCGTTATTATCACGGGCTTCGGCGCACGTTGCAGGAGATACAGGTAGCCTTCATATTGCGAATGCATTGGGGACACCGTTGGTAGCGATGTACTCAATCACAAAGCCGCATCGAACTGGTCCTTTTGGAAAACTCGAATTCTGCCACTACGATCCGGTTCACTTGAATAACATCAACCCCGCCCGAGTGTTAGATTCCATTATGAGCGTCCTATGAATTCAATTTTGTCCATTGAAGAAGCCATTACTATGCGGGCTGGGAAACGGCTTGTGTTTACAAATGGCGTTTTCGACGTGCTTCATGCGGGTCACGTTTCGTACCTAAAGGAAGCTCGGCAACTTGGAGATCTGCTTATTGTCGGTTTGAATTCGGATGAATCGGTACGCAAACTTGGCAAGGGGCCGGAGCGGCCGATTCATTGTTTAGAAGACCGAGCCGTTGTGATGTCATCTTTACGGTTCGTTGATGGCGTGATTTCTTTCAGCGATACAGACCCGTGCAGCATCATTTCAATATTGAAGCCAGAAATTCACGTAAAGGGCGGGGATTATGCTCCTGAAGACCTTCCCGAGGCGAGAATTATTCGAGGTTATGGCGGAGAAATCGTGATCGTTCCGTTGCTTCCTGGGCGTTCTACAACCGAAATTGCCAAGCGGATTCGAGGCGAATGAGCGAATTTGATCTCGATCCGGGCATTTCGTGGCTATTTGTATTTGCTCATCCCGATGACGAATTAGCAATTGCCGCCTGGATTCGACGCCTAACCTCAAATGGAAACAAAGTATTCATAGCCTGGTTGCATGCTGTTGGCAGTCGTGGAGAGGAAGCCCAAATGGCTGCCAAAGCGATGGGGGGGTTGGAAGGAAACTGTCACTTTGCCGACTTTGAAGACGGATCTTTCTTGGCAAGACTCGGGAATATTCAAAATGAGTTGAAAGCTATTGTCAGTAAATTCAATCCCGATCGCCTCGTATGCGCTGCATTTGAGCAAGGCCATCTTGACCACGACGCACTTCGATTTGCAATTGACGAAGTGTGGAAAGGGGCCACCTTAGAATTCCCCGAATACTGGCCCTATACGCCCCATGTAGCTACGATGAACCGATTTACGAGTTCCGAGGGGGAATCTATTATAGAGTTGACCAGCGACGAACAGAAGTGGAAATTGAAGTTAGCAAAAGGCTATCCAAACACGGACATTTGGAGAAACTTGTTTTGGTACGAGGTTTGGTCCGCTTTGAAATTACGCAGAGCCCATCTTGTTCGTACAGAGCGCCTTCGTTGGAGTCCAGCATACGATTTCAAAACGCCAAGCGTTCCAGAAAAATACAAGTCACGAGTCGAGCAATCCATTCAATGGAAACAATGGCTCGATGCATTGTTGTCAGTTAAGCAAACTTAAATGCCCTTCTTAGCGATGAACTCGCAAAGATCAGCGATCCGGCAACTATATCCCCATTCGTTGTCGTACCAAGCGACGACCTTCACCATGTTTCCAAGCGCAATCGTGTCAACTGAAGAAAAGATGGAAGAGGCTTGATTTCCGATTAGGTCGCTACTCACCAGTTCCTCGTCGCTGTACTCCAATATGCCCTTCATTGCCCCATTCGCGTATTCTTTCATCGCCGCATTGATCTCTTCAACACTGGCCTCACGGTTCAAATTGGCGGTGAAATCAACGACGGAAACCGTACGTGTAGGTACTCGGAATGCCATTCCAGTGAACTTCCCTTTGAGTTCGGGAATTACAAGCCCAACTGCTTTCGCAGCTCCTGTCGAACTCGGAACAATGTTTTCAGCCGCTGCTCGCGAGTCTCGCAAGTCCTTC
>JANNJE010000238.1:0-4582 GCA_031405735.1 Armatimonadota bacterium
GAAAAGGACAGCCGTGTAAACACCCTGGTACCCAAAATTCTGCTGTAAAACGCCGCTCAAAACGCCTGCGATTGCAATGCAAAGTGCTCCCATTCCGGTGCCGATTGCATAGTGGCTGGTTGTAAATTTGCCTCTTTGCGCGACCCACATGAGATAGACCATATAGCCCGCAAATCCGAATCCATAGCCGAATTGGTCTATGAACAAGATTCCGCCAAGCGTCACATTCAGCGGACCGGGCCAAGAGAGTTGCACGGTACTCATTGGGAGGGCATCCATTGTCAATAGCAAGTAAAGGACATTTGGTACGTTCATGGCTAGAACAAGTGGGATGAACGACTTGCGAAGTCCAATCTTGGAAACTGCGAATCCGCCAACGATTCCGCCGAGAATGATTCCTACAACGCCTACTAGTCCGCTCAAAATTCCTAGCTGGGCATTGTCAATTGCAAGTCCGCCCTTGTCAAGAGCGTCTTTGAGAAACAGAGGATTGATTTTGCCAACAACTGCTTCAGGGAAGCGATAAAAGAGAATGAAGAGGAAAATTGCTCCAAAACCGGGCTGAGCAATGAAGCTGCCTAGGGCCTTGCCCATTTCGCTTCCTGAGATTGTCTTTTTGGCAAGCCATACTCCAAAAAGGACTAGAACAAAGCAAAGCCCAAATTGAAAAAATTCTGTTCCAACTCCCCCGAAGCTCAGATTGTTCAAGATAGGAATCTTGTTGTCATCAGGCAATTTCCATCCAATATTCGCTCCATCTGGAACAGCTTCGTCAAGAGCTCCTATTACATAAATAAAATGAGCAACTAGCCTAACAACCGAGTTCAACAGAAAGTACCCACCAACCCCAACGAGTAATAAGGAAAGTGTTCGCACTAAGTTTCTCTGCGTTTCACCAGGAATTGGATCGGACGTCCGGTCCCTTTCCGGAAACGGCGTCTCTTTTCGGGCAAGCAAGTGAAGTAGGCCGTAAATTACGCCTCCACCCAACAGAACGAAAAACCAAACGACCTTCGGATTTCGAGTCTTGACCTCCGAACCCTGAACGATTCGTCCCTTGTCGCCTAGCGGAATGTTCCCGACCAGTTTCTTTTCCTTGAGGGTTGTAGCGATTACTGTGCCGTCGTTGAGAACAGCGAGTTCAAACGATCCAGGCGGGACTGTGATTTCAAAACCGATCGGTTTTTCGCCGTTTCTTCCTACAAGCTTTCCGCTGTCAACGATCAGTTCGACTTCGGTTACGGAGCCTGGAACTCCCTCAACTTCATAAGGCAAGTGCGCTCCCAGAATCTTCAATGGAGGAAGCCGCATGAACATTCCAGCTATGAACACGAGAAAAGCCGCGCAGAAGAGCCTTCCAAGACGGTAGCAAGTGGACATGATTCCCGCGAATTTGGCTTGCTCCGTACGGTCCATCGAAAGAATCGCGAATCCGTCCGTTGCAATATTGCAAAGTGCGCTCACAACTGCCGTCGCCCCAAGGACCACAAGCGCAAATGCGAATGGATCGGGTGTCTGGAGCAAGAATGCTGTTCCGATAAGTCCGGCGGCGATTAACAGCTGTCCGTTCAGAATCCACTTGCGCTTGGTAAAATTCAGGTCAACCATCGGCCCAAGGAGCATTTGAAGCGCCCAGGGCAGAGCGATGAGTGAAGTCCAGCGAGTGATCGGCTCGTTTTCAATCCCGAAATCTTTGAAAATGATTGTCGAAAGCTCTTGAACAACCGTGACCGGAATGGCTTGCAAGAAATAGAGAATCGGAATGAAAACCCACGGAGAAAACCGTTTGATTTTGAAATCGTCGCTTTGCTGTTCGTTTGTCATTTCAGCGCCTAGAAGGTTGAGACGATTCGACACGCGGTCTTTTGTTTCCTTTTTGATGGTTTTGCTTGGGATTGTTGGGGGGCTGGGGATGGCGGGGTGCAGTAACAACCTACCGAAACAACAACAAGCGAAGAAAAATCCTAGCCCGATGGCCACTTCTAATTGGCTAACTGAAATACCTGAAAAGGACGATGTAGTTGATGCACCTGCTTTCCTTTCAAACGGAAAAATGGGAATTCGGGTGAGTCGGGGACTCGATGGAGGCTTTGAGAGTAATTCTGGGTATTTGAGGCGAGGCTCGATCTTTTTTGCCGATCGCTACCAAAACGGAGGTGAAGAGAATCTGCTTGGATTCATAAACCCCTATTCTCCAAGAGTAGATTGGTCATCGAACGAGTTCATCTCCTATGGCACTGATCCCAAAACGTGGATTGATTTCGGAACGGGAACGGTTCATTCCGAATATGTTCAAAATTATTCGAAAGTGTCTTGCAAATCGTTCATAGACCCTCACACGTTGGTAGTCGCACAAGAATTCGAAATTGCGAAAGCCCGAAGGGGCGATTTCGGGGTTGGCCATGGTGTAGGTATCGGTGAAGGAACTTCATTTGACCAAGACATGTTAGAGCTAATTTCCAAATTCGGAACCCAACCAGCTAGCTCGATTGACCACAAGTATCGAATCTGGATTGATGGAATTGGAAGTTCGACAAACAAGGGATTGGGATTTGAGCTAAAGAGCGGCCGACCGCTCAAAATACAGTTCACAAGTACTTTCGACGGCACCGAAGCGCCTAAGTTGAGCGAAGTGCGAGCAAGGGCGGACGCCTATTGGAGAGATTTTTGGCAAACCGACATTGTGATAGATGGTCCGGCTGACGACCAGGAGGGAATTCGTTCCTTTCTCTTTTACCTCCGCTCTGGAATTCAGCCGAATGCCAACACCCCAGTCTCTCCGCTCGGACTTTCTTCTACCACTTACAATGGACATGTCTTCTGGGATGCGGACATGTGGATTTTCCCGGCCCTTGCTCTCCTTGACCCCGAACGTGCCAGAACCATTTCGAATTACCGAATCAAGATGGCAAAAGCCGCCGAAAAGAACTTCAAGGAAAAACGATCTTGGCACAAACTCGCTACGATTCCAGATGGAATTGAAGAAGTTGACGGGCTTCAATATCCCTGGGAATCGAGCGTTAGCGGCCTTGAAGTAACGCCCACTGAAGCAAGACAGCAGCACCACATCACAGGAAGCGTGCTTTGGGCATTGGGGATGGCTTCGGATTTGGGAATCGCAGACTCAAAAACCGTAAACGAAATCGGCGAGAAGGCGGCAAACTTTTATCTTTGGCGAGCAGATCAGGTGCCTTCAGACAATCCAAAAACCGAAGGATTGCGAAGCATCAAGAACACTTTCAGCCCAGACGAATTTCACTTTGGCGACGATGATCTGTACACCAACTGCGTTGCCGAATCGGTGATTCGAAGGTTTTCGAAGGAATATCCCGACATTGAGTTCCTTCGCCCGCGTGACGAAAAGGGTTTCCTTAATTATTCAGAAGACAGGCTAAAAGGTTACAAACAAGCGGCTGGAGTGCTAGCTATCTATCCTTTGCAAGACCCCGAAGTGGAGCCTGAAGCCCGGCAAATGATGGATCGGTTCGCCGACAAAGTGAGCAAGTATGGCCCACCGATGACTGACTCAGTGCATGCCCTTATCTGGTCAAGATTAGGAGAGAAGCAAAAGGCTTATTCGACATGGCGCAAAGGCTGGAAGGAGTTTACAAACAACCCTCTTCTGCTCTTTAGCGAGATACGAACTGTGGACGTTACATACTTCTCTACTGGGGCTGCAGGATGCCTGCAAACGGTTCTCTATGGCTTCTGCGGCATCCGAATTGATACGAAGGCACAACCAGGGGCAAAGTGGCAATTGCCGCTCAAGAATGGAAGGGTTCTGAGCATCAAACCGAACCTCCCCAAAGAATGGAAGTCGGTTCGTCTCAAAAATCTTACTATTCTCGGCAAGAAATACGACGTGACTATCCGTGGCGAATCGGTAATCGTCTCGAATTAGTCTTTGTGAACTTCGCTTTGCAACCCACGCCGAACGACCAAGAACTTGATTCTTGTTGGCAGGAAGCCTTCCCGGAGCGCATCAATCGCTTTATGCACCTTCACGGTTCCGCCGCAATAGAACAAGTCAATTGCCGCGTAACCATGCTCGGGCCAAGTGTGGATTGTGTAATGCGATTCTTGGATGATGACCGCACCGGAAACTCCATACGGTTGGAATTCGTGGAACGACTGAGCAACTACGGTCGCCTCGCTCCTGTCGGCGGCTTCGCGCATCAAAGTGCCAACGGTTTCCTCGTTTTCGAGCGACTGCTGGTTGCAGCCGTACATTTCGACAAGAAGATGAGAGCCTAACGAAAGTTCTTCATCGAACCCAAAAGGCAGCCCCTCTTCATCATGGCCGAGCCAATCGCGAAAGGCGGACTCATCATCGCTTCGGATAATTGTCCAGCCGCCACGCAGAAGAGTTGCAGATGGATGTTGTTCAGCCGCGTCGCGGTGCCGCGCCAGACCGCGCCGGTCAGGTGCGGCCGGAACTCGGCCAGGCGCTCCATCCACAGTGCGGCGACAGCGCGCAGCGCGGCCAGCTCGGCCGGCTGCGTGTCGGCGTGGAAAAGGTCGAGATAAGCGCGAACCTCGTCTTCGACGGCCGCGTTGTCGGGCAGCGCGGCGGCGCGCGTCG
>JANNJE010000239.1:0-1261 GCA_031405735.1 Armatimonadota bacterium
GTGGACGCGAACGGCGGCTGGACAGTTGACGAAGCAAATATGATGATTCCATGGCTTGCTGAGCGGAGAGTGGATTACGTTGAGCAACCCCTAGTTGAGGGAGCCGAAGCCGACTTAAGATACATTTTTGAGAACCGAAAACTCCCGATTTTTGTGGACGAATCTTGCCGATTTTCGACCGATGTTCCCAAAGTTGCCCATGTGGTTGACGGAATCAACCTGAAGCTGATGAAATGCGGAGGATTGACGGACGCTTTAAGAATTGTTTCGACCGCTAAGGCTCACGGTTTGTTGACCATGATCGGATGCATGAGCGAATCTAGCATCGCCATTGCAGCAGGAGCAGCCATAAGTGGAGTGCTCGATCATATAGATTTGGACTCGCATTTGAACCTAAACCCTGATCCGGCGATGGGTGCGCCAATTGTTGATGGAGTGATTGTTCCGCAAAATTCTCCCGGGCATGGAGCTTCGTTCGAATGCTAAACCGCGCGGACCGACTGGCTCTCTTTATGGAAGGTGCCATTGGCGAGTTCACCGGAAAATTGGGCTATGGCGTTCTGCGCTATTCGCCAAATGAGGTTTCCTGCGTGCTTGACTCCCGATTTGCTGGCAAGCGGCTTCAAGAGGTTACGGATTCGCCACGCGACTGTCCTGTTCACTCGACAATTGACGCTGCAATCGCCGCAGGGGCAAATGTGTTTGTCTTAGGAATTGCTCCTCCCGGCGGATTGATTCCAAGCTCGTGGTGGTCGGTAATTGACGAAGCCGTGGCCAAAGGAATGTCGGTCGTGAATGGGCTTCACGACCTACTGGCACTAAAGTATTTGAATCTTAAAGAAGGCCAATGGATTTGGGACATTCGAATTGAACCGGAGGGACTGTCACCGGCTACTGGCGCGGCGCGGAATTTGCCAGCAAAACGCTTGCTCATGGTCGGAACCGATATGGGAATCGGCAAGATGACGGCGGGATTGGAAATTCTTTCGGCGGCGAGGGCAAAGGGCTTAAGGGCAGAATTCGTCGCTACCGGACAGATTGGAATCCTGCTTTTGGGTTCAGGAGTTCCGTTAGACGCCGTTCGAGTTGATTTTGCAGGGGGGTCTATCGAGAGAGAAATGATGCGCTACCCTGACGCTGAACTGATTATCGTGGAAGGGCAAGGCTCACTTTTGCTGCCGCGCAGCCGCGGCGACACGCTGGAAGTGATCAGCGCCATCGCCGGAACGAAACGTCCCGACAACATCGACATGAGGAACGC
>JANNJE010000240.1:0-4056 GCA_031405735.1 Armatimonadota bacterium
TTTTTATTATTTTATTTTTTGTATTTGCTGATAACAAATGACTTCCTTTGAACCAAAATCTTCCTCTATATTTGAATCGGAACTAAAAACGTTGACTAAACAAACGGCGGAGGATTTATTAGATGTTGGAGAATATCCCATTCCAAAAAATTTGGATCGCTCGACCCTCGCGGCGATGATGCAGGTAGTGAGTACTATATATAATCTGGAAGAGTCTATAACGAAATCTTAAAATGGACAAAAACATTCTTGAGCATGGCCTGAATTTTAACAGGCGCCGCTTCCTGTCCAGGCTTAGTCTTGGAATAGGCAGTGCAGCGTTGGGATCCTTGCTGATGCCGGGTCTTTTTTCCAAAGGCAACAGCAATGAAGGGGATTTTGTATCCGGCATTCCGCATTTTGCACCAAAGGCTAAGCGAGTAATTTACTTGTTTCAGAATGGCGCTCCTTCTCAGCTTGAATCATTCGATTATAAACCAAAGCTAAGGGAAATGATGGGGCAGGAGCTACCTGCTTCTGTTCGTATGGGGCAGCGACTCACCATATTGTTTAAAGTCGCGCATCTGTTTGTCACTCCCGATCAGCTTCAAGAAGAGTTCATAGGCGTAGTGGACTTGATGAAAACGGTGCTTAAGAAACTTGGGCTAACTGATTTCAGAGTCCGGGTTGGAGTCAAAGACCCAGCCTCGGATAAGTATGTGGGACATGATGACAATTGGGTAGCAGCCACGAAGGCAATCACAGACGCTTGCGACAAACTTGGGCTCGAATACGAGATTTCTGTCGGAGATGCCGCATTTTACGGCCCGAAGCTCGATCTGATGATCAAGGATGCTTTGGGAAGGGAATGGCAGATGGGAACGGTTCAGGTGGATTACAATCTCCCGGAACGATTCGAGCTTGAGTACATTGGCGAAGATTCCAAACCTCACCGCCCCGTGATGATCCATCGTGCGCCATTTGGTTCGCTTGAACGAATGATTGGACTTCTAACTGAGCAGTATGCGGGCGCATATCCGTTCTGGATGTCGCCAGTTCAGGTTTCGGTGTTGCCCATTGCAGATCGCCACGTAGAGCACGCTGAAGCTTTGGCAAACGAGCTTCGAGTTAGACAGTATGACGGAAGGCCGATTCGAGTTTCGGTGGATGACCGGAGGGAGACTTTGGGCAAGAAGATTCGTGAGGCTCAGCTTCAAAAGACTCCATTCATGCTGATTCTGGGCGACAACGATATCGAGAATGGCACCGTCGGAGTTAGATCGCGAGAAGGCGGCGACGTTGGCGCGATGAACTTAGAGGCGTTCTTGGAATTGTTGCCTTAGTGTTTGATTCGGGTTTTGCTGGGTTGTAGGATCGAGTGCAATGCCGACGCGGCCAAACGAGTTATCTCGATGAAATGACAATACAAAAAAAGAACCCGAAGGAGCTGACTATGCTTCTTCGGGTTCTAGTGAGTCCAGTTTAGGAGTACTCTATTTGCCACCCTTCATCGGCATATTAGTACGCTCTGGCTTTACAGGCGTTACATTTGGATCAATTGGAGGAAGGTCTTTATTATATTTATCAATCGCCTCTTGATTCGTTGTGTTGTCTTCGCCGCCGCTACAGCCGACGGTGAAACAAACAGTCGTCGCGAGTATCGCTAAAGAAATCCAGAAAGGAATTTTTCTCATGATTTTCAAAAAATTGTGCTAAGACCGACAGAGTCGACCCTAGCACAAATTAGACTACTTCTCTGGTACCCAGTTAGGATAGTACGTTGTAAACGTAGTGTTATGAATAGCCCAGGTTTCTCCTGTAGGAAGTGGGGCGCATCGTTCCGCTTGAGGATATTTCATTGATTTCACATGTCCGTCAACGAAACTAAATACTGCCATACCTTGGAGGCTTGGGTTGTCTCTAGCACCATTTGGATAGTGCGCACCTGTGTAACCTCCGTTTCGACCATTGTGCAAGTATCGGGTCCAGCCTTCGGCTCCGGCGGAGTCGCAAGCGGGGTTCGGGAATGACGGCCAAACCGCTCCATTACCCAAATTTGCACTAAGTGACGGTCCCCAATCCCATGAGGACTCAGCAGCAAACATGATCGTGTCGCCAGGTCGCTGAACTTGGCCTAGTCGGCCTTTCATTGCACCAGGGCGATTATTGACCCATCCGGTTCCTCCGGTGTAAGGATCGCCGTAGTCAACAAGCATCATGTTTATGGACATTTGACCGAGAACCGAGTTGTAATATCTCTCGTTAGTGGCGTTGTAGACGACGCCAGTAATGCCAGGAGGCGGCGAAGTCATAACTTGCTGCCACTTGGTCTTGCCCATGGATGGACAAACAGAGATATCGTGATTCTTGTGATACGGCTCGATGGCACCCCAATACATGATTGACTTGCCCATGTCGTAGCCTAATGGCGTCACGTTGCCATAAGGCGGCGTAAAGATGCCCCAGTCTGGGCCAGTGCATCCCACTTCGCCATAAGCGCACGAACCGTTGTTGTCGTGGCGTGGCAAAACATCGTCAAAGTCGCCGGCATACATAATCGCTGCCAGTGCAGTTTGCTTGGTGTTGCTGACGCATTGTGTCTTCTTTGCCGCTTCTTTTGCTTGCGCAAAAACAGGGAATAGGATCGCCGCCAAAATGGCGATGATCGCAATAACTACTAAAAGTTCAATGAGCGTAAAGGCTCTTCGTAACATAATTTCACCTCGACCCAAAAAAAGAATCTGGGCTTCAAATGCATTATATGTCATTTTGACGAACAAAGAACAATTTCCTTCACTTTTTTTTGACAATTGGTTTCTGGGTTTATTGTCCACGCACAAAAAAGCCCCAGAAATACTGGGGCTTTCTATTTCTCTTGTTTGTTGAACAGGCTAAATGCCCCTATTTACCAGCAGCTTCGCCACCCATTCCGGCACCTTCCGGTGCAGGCGGCGCGTTTTTCAAGCCGGGATCGGGTGGATCTGGCTTTGTGTCATTTCCGCTTCCGCACCCAGTCGCCAGTAGGCAACCAAACATCGAAACGAGTGTTAGCAATATTACAAATCTTCGTTGAATCATCTTTTAATTCACCTCCATGAATAAAGACGAGGCTACCACAGATTTGTGGCAGCCTCGTGTACTTTATGATCTAAGATCTTCTTAGAGCTCTAGTTCAGGAACCCAGTTTGGATACCAAGTGCTTACGACTTGTGTAGATAACTGGCCGTATTGCCAAGTTCTGCCTGCTGGCAATGGAACACATCGCTCAGATTGCGTGTACTTCATTGGCTTTACGTGGCCGTCGCAGAATGCGAAGACTGCAAGACCTTGAAGGTTCGGGTTGCCGGTTAGTTTGAGAGGATTGTTGCCCATAAATGCCTCACCGTTTCCAGATTTGCCTTTATGTATGTACCTAGTCCAGCCATCCGCGGTTGCTGACCAGCATGCTGCGTCTGGATACGATGGCCATACGGCACCGTTTCCAAGGGAAAAGGCAGTGCTTGGACCCCAGTCCCAAGCCGATTCTGCCGCGAACATAATAGTCGAAGCAACTGCTGGGATTGCGCTGAAGCGACCCTTAGGGTTGCCTGGTCGTTTGTTAGGCGAACTTGTTGTGGCGCTGCCTGAGGTACCTCGATAGTCAATAACCAAAAGGTTGAATGACATTTGGCTCAAGGTGTTCGTGTAGAACTTGTGGTTGGCTGCGTTGTAGCCGCCTGCTGGCAATGGATTACCTGTAATCGCAGTGTATTGTCCAAAAACACCTGACCATTTCGTATCGCCGCTGGATACGCAAACGGACATTTGTGTGTTCTTGTGATAAGGCTCAATAGCGCCATAATACATGACGTTCTCGCTCTGCTTAGCAGTGCCTGTATCCATACCAATCGTTCTGAAATCTCCCCAGTCAGGGTAGTCGCAAGGAACTTCGCCATAAAGGCAGGAGCCATTGTTGTCGTGTCGGACAAGTACGTCGTCATAGTCAGTTGCATACATCAAGGCTGCGAGTGCAGTTTGCTTGGTATTACTGACGCATGTCGTTTGCTTTGCCGCTTCTTTTGCTTGCGCAAAAACAGG
>JANNJE010000241.1:0-21750 GCA_031405735.1 Armatimonadota bacterium
TTACCGAAATCGCAATGAAACCTACGATTACACCCATGAAAATAATGAGCATTGGTTCAATCATTGAGGTAAGTCCCTTTACTGTCGCTTCAACTTCTTGATCATAAAAGTCGCCAACCTTGACTAGCATCTCAGAGAGTCGTCCTGACTCTTCTCCAATGTCAATCATCGTGGTGACCATACTCGGAAACAGATTCGTAGCCGTCAAAGGCGTCGAAAGCTTTTGGCCCTCCCGAATTGCAACTCGAGTCTGGTCAATCGCCGTAGAAAGCACTATGTTGTCGAGAGTCTCGCCAACGATTTCAAGACTGCGCATGATAGGGACGCCCGAGTTGATTAGGGTACCGAATGTTCTGGTAAATCGAGCGATTGACATTTTCAATGAAAGCTCGCCGACAATTGGCATCCTGAGCTTCAAATTGTCAACTTGCCAGCGACCCTTCGGCGTCTTCTTCCACATTTTGAACCCAAAGAATCCTACGGCACCGAAGACAATGAACAAGTACCAAAACTTATTCATAAAATCGCCAAAGCCAAAGAGCGCTTTAGTTACGGGCGGCATTTCTGCATTCATTCCCGTGAAAATCTCTTTGAACTTTGGTAGCACAAAGCTGAACAGTACAAAAAGCATCACAAATGAAAAGCACAGAACCATAACGGGGTACATCATCGCGCTCTTGATCTTGCCGCGAATCTCAGACTCGTACTCAAGGAATCCAGAAAGGCGATCAAGAATTTGGTCGAGAATTCCACCAAGTTCAGCGGCTCTAACCATGTTGATGTAGAGCTTGCTGAAGACCTTTGGGTGTTTGACAAGTGCTTCATTGAGGGACATACCGCCCTTCACATCCAACGTGACTTGTTCAGCAGCATGCTTCAGAGCCAGGTCTTTCGTCTGCGAAGTCAAAATGTCCAGACATCGCAAAATCGGGATACCAGCATCAATCATCGTCGCGAACTGCCGCGAAAAGATAACCAATGCCTTGGGCTTCATCTTTTTGACGTTGCCATGCTTTGCTTTGCGAATGGACTTGATCTCAACAGCATGAAGAGATTGGTCTCTCAAGCGGCCAAGAACAGCATTTTCTGACTCGGCCTCCATTGAGCCCTTTGTCATTTTCCCGTTTCCGTCAATAGCTGAGTAACCAAATAGAGGCATTTTGTCTTCCCAATCCGGCACAGGTTCCGCGCCGGTCTAAGGAAATTGTCGGCAATTGACCAACCACTTCCTTATAGGTGGGAAGCAAAAAAACTCGTAGTTTTGCGGCAATCCTAGTTCAGTTTGTGAGGGTTTGACCTGGTCAAGTCATACTAGGACAAATTGGACATATTTGCCGAATAACTCTACGCAGCCAAGTCGTAAACGCCATCCAGACCGCCAAGCATGGCCGCGCACATCGAAACGCAAGCATGTTTCACTTGACGGAACTCTGCTTCGCTCAATCCTTCAAGCATCTCCCTTAACAGGGTTATCTCGTTAAAGTCGGTGGTATGAACCAAGAAGTACTTCTTGCCCTTCTCGCTAGTTCCATAGTGCTCGGTCAAGCCGTCGTATTTGCTCTTTGTCGTTTCAGGATTTTGGGCTTCAAAAGCGTAGAGAGCGCCAATAGCCTGAGTCTTGGTCTTAAAGCAATTTCTTGCCACGGACACCAAAGTTTCTGTTGTCGAGTGGTTTTGGCCCGCTGTTGCACCGATCTCTAGCTCAAAGTCTGCCCAAAGCTGCTGGTGGTACTTTTCTTCAGCAACGCATTTTTCCAGACTCAGCGTTTCCCAGCCTTCTGAAATGGTTCCGACGAACTTGCCGTATTCAGCAGCATAGTCGCGAAGTTTTTCAACTGGCAAGGTTCCCATTCGCCAATCTTGATAGAATGGATGGGCGTTAAGATCATACTGTTTGACAATGGCGTCGAGTTCTTGGATTCGGTTCATGGCTTTCTCACAATCGAGACATAAGGATACCGCCCGAACCAGGCGGATTTCAGCATGACAACTGTAGAAAATTCTGCAATCGAGCTACTGAAGAAGGCATTTGGGCCTTCTGCAGAGTATCGCGACGGCCAATGGGAAGCCATTCAGGCTGTCCAAAGCGAAGGTTCCCGATTGCTGGTAGTCCAGCGAACAGGTTGGGGAAAGAGCATTGTGTATTTTGTTGCTACGGCGATGAATCGAAAATCCGGCAGAGGAATGACGCTCCTTCTCTCGCCGCTCTTGGCCCTTATGCGAAACCAAATCGAGATGGCGAACAAATTTGGTTTGCGTGCTGCAACCATAAATTCAACGAACACGGAAGAATGGGATCAAATCGTTGATTTGCTAGATCGAAAGGAAATTGATGTTCTCTTTGTTTCGCCAGAACGGCTGGCTAATCATCAATTTCAAACCGTTTTGAATTCGCTATTGGGTCAAATCGGATTGCTTGTAATTGATGAAGCGCATTGCATCAGCGATTGGGGGCACGATTTTCGGCCAGATTACCGAAGAATCGTTCAGCTCGTAGAACGAATTCCAGCAGCCTCTTCCATTTTGGCGACCACCGCAACTGCGACGGATAAGGTGATCGAAGATGTGATCGCTCAATTGGGAAGCGAAATGAAGGTTCTGCGCGGGACGATTTTGCGAGAAAGCCTCAAGTTATCCTCCTTTGAACTGCCGACCCACGCAGAACGATTGGCGTGGCTCGAAAAGTACTTGCCTCGCTTTCCCGGCTCTGGAATCGTCTACACGCTAACCGTCCATGATGCAGACCAGGTCGCCGAATATCTGAAATCCGTCGGAATCAAGGCTGCCGCATACCATTCAATTGTTCCTCACGAGCAACGGTTGGAAATCGAAGCCCAATTTGGCAGTAATCAACTGAAGGCAGTCGTTGCCACCTCGGCTTTAGGAATGGGATATGACAAATCCGACGTCGGATTTGTCGTTCATTACCAGCTACCTCCCTCCATACTCGCCTATTATCAGCAGATAGGGCGAGCAGGCCGAATGCTCGATTCCGCGTTCGCTTGCCATTTGTTTTCAGAAGGGGATCAGGAGATTGCAGAACACTTCGCGATGACTTCCATCCCGCCAATCCGCGTCTTCGAACATGTATTGTCCAATGCTTCAAATGAACCAAAGAGCCCAGCCGAACTTGGTGCGGGATTGAAGGTGTCGGCGAGCATTCTTTATCAGGCTCTCTCAATCTTGGAAGTTGACGACTGCCTCGAGCGAAAGAAAACTGGAGGCTATCAATTGCCAGAAAAGCCGAAGCAATTCGACATAGGCCGTTACATGGCACTTCAAAAGAAGCGCCTCGACGACAGCGACGAGATGCTCAGCTTCGCCAGAACGGAAAAGTGCCGAATGCAGCTTGTAGGCGAAGCACTAGGCGATTCTACAATTAGGCCCTGCGGACGATGCGATAATTGCCAGCCTCATGCACCGCTAACTCTTGATCCAGCAAGAATCCGGGCTGCAGAAATGTTTCTCAGGTCTGCAAGATTCACGATCGAGCCGAGAGCCATGCTTCCTGCAACGGGTCCAGAAGCCCGAGGCAAGAAAATCCCGGAAGGGCTTCGGCTTGAGGCCGGCCTTGCCCTATCTATATACAACGACAGCGGATTTGGCCGAATGGTCAAGCAAGCCAAATATCGAGGCGAGCACTTTGAAGCCGAATTGGTTGATGCCGCCGCCGAAGCCATCAGCGACGCAGGCTTGAAACCGGATTGGGTGGCGGCAGTTCCGTCTACGATAAAACGATTTGTCCCAGAATTCGCTCGATTGCTAGCGGCAAAGCTAGAAATCCCATTTTTGGACTGTGTTTCGAAGCGAACAGAGAATTTGCCTCAGAAGGCAATGCTCCATTCTCATGCACAATTTGCGAACGTGATGGATGTTTTTTCAGTTGGCGAAGTCTTGCCGGGGCGGTGCCTGCTGGTGGACGACATAGTGGATTCAGGCTGGACTTTGACCGTTATTGGCATGGCACTGCGAGAAAAGGGGAGCGGCCCGGTCATTCCATTTGCACTGGCAACAGCAAAACCAAGGAGCCAGAATTGATTCTTGTTCAGAGAGCCGCATTGACGACGGAACTGGTTCGCGACTTATCAAGGCCAAGCGGGGAAGTCATTCGCCTGGCATGGAACCTGCTCGAAGAAGACCCGCAGGCGAGCTTAGATGCGATTCGTGGACAATTTGACCTGCCGACGATTCATACGATAGAAGCACGTTGGAGCCGAATGGACGACTTTGAGCGAGCTTTGGAAGTCTGGCGAGAACGCGAAATCCATCCGATTTGCTTTGGCGATCCAGACTATCCTCAACGATGGACTGGGACTTTTGGCGAACGATCTCCTAGATTTCTTTTTCTTTTCGGGAATCAATCCCTTTTGGGAAAAGAAGCTGTTGGAGTCGTGGGTTCCAGGGACGCTAGCGACGAAGCTCGCGAATTCGCTAAAGCCATTGCAGGCGAAGCCGTTAGCCTGGGTATGGGAGTCGTGAGCGGCGCGGCGCGGGGAATAGACCAAGTTTCGATGGGAGCGGCTCTTGAAGCGGGCGGAACGTGCGTCGGAATTACCCCGGAGCTCGCCAAATCTGTTCGAGGAGATGTTGACCCCGACCAAATTTGCCTAGTCTCGCCATTTTCGCCTGACGCTGCATTTAGTGCAGGAAATGCGATGTCGCGCAACAAACTTATATATGCACAAGGATTGCTGACAATCGTAGTACAATCGGACATTGGCGCGGGAGGAACTTGGTCGGGGGCCATCGAGGCAATTTCAAAGAGCATCGGAAGAGTGGCAATTTGGACGAATGGAGGTCCTGGATGCGAAGAGATTCTGAGGCGTGGCGGAGAACCGATTTCCAACGAGAACGAGCTAGAAAACACCTTGAAAAAACACCTAGCAAAAACGCTGTTCGACTGAACTGAAATATTGAAGTCGAACTCAAACGATTTTAATCAAAAAACAAGACCAAAAAGCGAGACACAAAATGAGCAACGAATCTGAAAACGCAAAGGCAAGACTTGACAAGACAATGAGCGATATGAAGCAGCTTCAAGCGAAGCTGGATTCCATGTCGCCGGAGCAGCGCGAAAAGCTGACAAAACTATTGCGAGAACACGGCCCAGAATTGCGTGACATGCAAACGAAATTGGAATCGGTAACTGAGGTGCTTCAATCGCGCAAAAAACCGGTGCAAGATCGCATCGCAAAAGCAGTACTTTCTAACTCTAGTTTTGTGGCACAAATTCGCAAGCAAAAATCGAAGAGAGAAGCCTCGGAATTGTGGGGAAATGGGTGGCTTGTTCCAATCACTTATTTTGCAAAAAGAAAGTCACTTATGCAGGGCAATGGAGTGAAGGCTTTTTGGTTAGAAATTCTATTGTTATCTGAGGAGCAAAATGCATCACTAATGATCATAGGAGATGCGTGGAAAAAAACACCTGCGCTCGCACTACCAACTTTACTTACGCATATATCAAGTCTGATCTGCGATCACTTTGGAGCCTCGATGCAGAATCGAATCATGCCATTTGATGCCGCGTTTGTTATCTTGCAGAGAATTCTTATTGAAGCGCAATTGCAGGCCGGTGTAGATCCTTCAACTACTAAAGGATTGGATGAAGTGGGAAGCGACTGGATTTTGGTGGCTGCTGGCGAAAGTCCTAGTGGTGATATGACGGAACTAACACTTAAGGCAATGCTCGCATACGGGTGGTTAGCTTCAATTTTGGCTTCTTCAAAAAATAATTAACAAAATTTTCTAAAAACCCTTGTTTTTTCTGGAACATGTTGATATAATACGTGGTCAAGCGATTCAGGAATATCGAGGGCGCTCCGAAGGCTTCCCCAATATTTCCTGGACGTGAAGTTAGAACGGGGTGAAAATATGCCTTCCCTAGCAGAAAATGTACAAGAAGCAGTAGATAAAATCAAAGAACTTGGTGGAGAAGCCCAAAACCTTGGGAATGATGTTACGAAGTGGGAAAAGCAGTTCAAAGACTGCCAAGACCTCTTCAAAAATGTAGACAGCATTCAAAAGGTTGTTGACGAGGCCGGCGAAAAGCTGGACGACATCGGCAAAGAAAGCGAAGACCACAGCGACAACACTAAAACCGCAATCGAGAACCTGATGAAAGCTCTTCAGGACACGATTGAGGACGTAGAAAAACAATTCGATGACTTCGAAGAGTTTTGCGACGACACACAATCAACTTCCGAAGAACTTTCGGAGCAACGCGAGCAAGGAGCAGAATCTATTTCCTCAGGAATGGAGAACGTTCGAGGCAAGCACGACGACTCGCAGGACAGGATTGACAGCGACAAATCCTCTGGTGACGATCACATTGACGAGCTGAACAATGGCTCTGATGAGTTCGAAAATCAACTGTCCGAGGCGTTCGACTCGCTCACAAGCGCTATGGACGACTTCGAGTCGTTCATGGAATCAACGCTCAGCGACATTCAAAGCCAATTCCAAGACCTCACTTCGCAGATGGAAGATGAGCAGCACAATATCCTTGATGCACTCGATTCGAGAAATCAGGATAGCCAAAGCACACTTGATGATGTTTTCAAAGGTGGCGCCATTCCGCTAATCGAAAGTTTAGCTGGCGACCTCGGCGGAACCATCATGTCGGTGGGAGAATATCTTGGCGAGCCGCTCGACATCATCGAAGAGAAAGTTGGCGGCATCCTCGACACGCTCGATCAAGTCATGGAAATCTATCACATGATCGAACCAGTCCTCGAAATGTGCGGGCTGATCCCCACATAGCCAATGACCGCTTAAAAGCAAGGAGAAAAGAAAATGACATTTCCTGAGATGTTTCAAGCTATTGATGAGCGAATGGAGTTGCTAAAGGAATCATCGGAAAAGATTGACGATTCAAACGATGACCTCGATCAGCTCGATAATGAGATTGACGAACTGCCAAAGCTCGAAGATCATTTCGATACAACGGACACAGAACGTAGCTCAGACCGCTTCCTTCAAGTAATGGACGACATCGTCAAATTTGAAGACGAAGCAACGGACCAAATAGACGAAGACAAAGAAAACTCGGTTGATGAACTCAAAGATTGCAAAGAGAAAATCAGCGATGACTTTGACTCCGTTAAAGAAACTCACGACAATCTGCAAGAGCAGGTAGGCGAAACAGAAGAGAACCTTTCAGCCTTCGAAGAGCTGATGGAAGAACTTACTAGCGGCCTGTCTGACGTGTTTGGCGATCTTGGCGAACACATGGGCGACTTGCTCAGCCAAATCGGCGATCTTGCTTCTGACACTGAATCCAAAGTCGGCGAATTTATGGACGCCGTCAGCGGAGAACTGACTGATACGGTCGAATCAGCAGCTTCTGACATGCGTGGCATGGTAGACGACATTTCTGGCAACTTGTTGCCGAGCGCTGTCGAAAGCTTCTCGGACGTGCTTGAAGTGACGTTCGACTCACTTTCTCAAGCCGCAACCGATCAAGCTTCGCAGCTTGGCGATCGGGCTGAAGAAATGATGAGCAACCTAATGGAACACGTAGAAACCGAAGTAATGGACGCCTTCAAGGAGCTCTTTATGAGAATGATCCAAGAAGCCATCCAAGAAATGATCACAACGATAATCGAATGCACAGTCCAGATGGGCATTGGCGCTTCGATCACCGGTGCGATCTCGCCTTGGTTACCAGCCCTTATGGTCGTAAAAGAGGTTGTTGAGTTCATCAAGATGTTGATGGACGCATTCTAGAAAATTAGAGGAGAAAAACAATGGCAGGAGCAGCAGATAGTCAAATCGTAACCGATATGTTGGATACGGCAATACAAGTTCCCAACGATGTAGGCAAATTGGCCGACGAGATTGAAGAAGCGATAAACGAAGTCAAAGAATTCAAAAGCAGTTTGGAGCAGCTTGGCGAAGACGCCGAGAAAGCCCTCGATGAACTTGAAGAATTACTTCAAAAAATGCAAAGCGAAGCCGAAGAATGGCTCGACGAGCTGAAAGACGAGGCCGATGAACTTTCTGATAAGTTCGGAGATATGCGAAAGCAGATTGACGAAAGCGAATCCGATGCAAAGGACAAGCTGAAAGACCTTCAAGAAAGCTCGGACAACCTCAAGGAATCGCACGAACAAACCAACGAAAAGCTAAAGGATCGCCAGGGCCAAACGAAGGATCACTTCGATAACCATTCGCAGACCCTTGGTGATGTGAAGAGCCGACAGGCGGACACTCATGATAGCTTTAAGGGAGACGTCGAAAACTTCCACAACGATACGAAGTCGAAGCAAGACGATGCGTCAAGCACGACTTCGGATTTCCAGAGCCACACGGCCGACAACCAAGATCGAACTTCGAGCGAGTTTGACAAAGCCAAGTCAACGATGGAAGACACATCGGGAACGATGAAGGATTCCTTGCAGCAAATGACCGAAGAAGCCATCGTAAGTGGCATTGATTCAGTTATTGACATGGCTCAGCAACAGATCGAGGACGCCCTCAAACAACTGATCACAGACTTTGTTGACCAGTTGACTGAAGTGGGCAACGAAGCAATTGACCAGATATTCGGATCCAGCGAAGAAGGAAACAGCTCTAACTCAGGTGTTGAAGAGATTCTCGATTCTTTAAGCGATGTATTCGAAGGTCTGACCGATATGGTCGGCGGCCTCATGGGGTGCATGTAAGGACATAGGTCCAGGAGATAAACAATGGCAAACCCAGCAGAACTTATAGAAGCAGAAGCAGAAGTTACACTCAAAATCTACGAAGGCATTCAAAAGGACGTCGAAAACCTGCATGAGGAAGTTAACGACTTTCGAAGTAAGGTTGATGATGAAGAACAAGAATCGGAAGACAAAATCAAAGAGCTGATGGAAAAAATCGAGAAGCTGAAAGAGGAACTCGAAGAGCGACATGAAGAACTCGAAAATCAAGTCAAAGACGCGAAAGAAGAGTTCAACAAGTCCAAAGAAAAGCTCGAAGAGATGACTGAAAAGTTCGCAGATAAGGTGAAGGAGACGAACGAGAAGTTCGAATCACTAACCGAACAAACGGACGAAGCGAAGCAAAAGGTTGAAGAAGCGCACGATGAAACCGAAGAGCATTCTGAAAGTTTCTTCGAGCAGATCATTGACCTCATGTCTCAGTTCCAAGAGAACTCCAGCAGTTGGTGCGAAAGATTGGCTCAGCAGTCAACCGAGCACGTATCAAGCATTGGAGAGCAGATGCAGGATCGTGTGAGCTCGCTTCAAGATCGAATCTCTGGCGAGTTCTCAGATATGGTGCAAAGCACTGTTGATGATTTCACCAGCACGATGGAACAGCTTGTTGACGAATTGAATCAGCAGGTAGAGGCTACGACTGAGGAAGTGAGCGAATACAGCCGACAGACGGTTGAAGAAACTCACAACGAGACCCAAAACAAGTGCCAGGAACTTCACGATCGAGGAAACGAGACTCGTGAGCGAACTGAGGAAGCAGGAAACATCATGACCGAACGAGGAAGTCAAATCTCCGAAGTGAAGGATGCGATGTGCGATGCAGCTAGCGCTTGCAACGCAGGTGTAGAGACCGTTATCGGAATCTTCACAACTCTGGAAGAGATCATTTCCGAGATTTTCTAAGATCGGAAACGTTTACAAAAAATTCCCCCCGCTTCGCGGGGGGAATTTTTTGTGGTCTGTTGTTGGTTTTTGGTTGTTTGTTATTGGTTTTTGGTTGTTTGATGATCAGAAAGTCCCCTCCTTTTTCGATGAAGGCCTGCCCCGCCGAAGGGAAAAGCAATCGGGGTGAAAGAGGAAGGGGTTGGGGGTCATGGCGGTTCACTTAATCGTCAACATTTTCCTAAGCCACAATTTTTTGGCCAGTTGCAAAGTAGAGATTTAGATGGAAGCATTGGAAACGCATCAATAGACTCCGAAGGAGTCTTAGAATTTAGCCCCATGTCAAAGACGTGGGGTATTAAGTCGCACGGGTAACCGACCCTGAAGGGGGTCGCAGATTTATCCTTTGGACGCCACATCAGATTCTGGCACCCTTCCAGGGTGCGGGGAACCGATGCCTTTTTACCCAGGGTCGCCGGAGCGACCCTGGGCTAAATTCTAAAATCCCTCCGGGATTGCCTAACCAGAGTAGAGAAGGCGATTCTCAACTATAGTGCCCTAAGTGAACCGCTATGGGGTTGGGGGTGGAGTTCCGGGCCGTACAAAAAAACTCACTCGAATCTTGGACCCAAAACCCAAAACCCTGAACCCTTCCCCTACCTCGCTGGCGTTCTTGTCGGCCTTGCAGGTGCCACCGCCACAAACGGCGAAGGCGTGTAGGCACTTTGCGCAGACTCGGCCCAGGTTCTTTCCTGTCCAATCGCGTAGATCAGAGCTTGAGTGTCGTCGCGCTCTTTCTTGGCTTGATCCAAAACAGGATTGTTTCGAGTCGCCACTGATTCGGTCATTCGCGAACTTCCAAGAGTGCTCATGTCCTGCTTGATTTTAGATTCAATTGTCGAAAGGTGGACAGAAAGAACTCGTTTTGCATCTTCTACAAATTTTTTGGCCACAGCCTGATAGTGTTTGATCAATTGATCGCGCAGTTTTTCAATTTCTTCCTCAATAACGTCTTTCTTGTTCATCCTATAGGAACGAACTGTAAAATACGCAACTATTATAAGTGCTGTAACAGCAATGAAATACCAAAAAGTTCCCATTGAGCCCGAAAACGCTTTATTCAACTTGCCACGGCTCATGCCGAGAACTACAGCAATAATGGAGAACATTGACATATAAAACATAACAGCAAATCGCATTTTGTTGATTACGAACATAATCATGTTGTCAATTTTGGCTTGCGAAGTAGCTTCGTATTCCACAAAGTTCGTGCTTAATGCATTTGCCATCTGATTGTTCAAATCAATTAGAGTGTATCGAGAATAGTTCTCGTCGGAAAAAAGATCAGAAGTTCTCAGCTTCTCATGCCCGCCTAAGAGCTCTCTCAAGTTCTGATAGACGCCAATTATTCCGTGCGGATCACGGCTGGGACCAGTGATTTGCGCGACCAATTGGTCAAAGTGTCGCCTAGCGTAGATGCTCAGTTCGCTATTCATCCAACGGTGCGGATCTTGGAGGTTATTCGGCTCAACAAGGTTCAATACCATTCGAGTACTACCTTCAGTCCTAGTCAGAAGCTGTTTACCTAGACGCTCCGCATAATAGCTCAGGCTATCCGGCCGAAGCGAATCGCTAAAGAAGTTTGTATCGTCATCTAGTGTCTGCTTTAGTGCCTTGAAAGTATCATCGCGCAAAACTTCGGCTGAACCTAGGTTTCTAGGCGCCATAGAAAGCTCATCTTGAACTCGTTGCAAATTGCGCTCTGCTTCCTCGAGTTTTTTACTAAGGCTATCCTCTAGTCGGCTTCCAGTACTACGTATTTCATTGACAACTTCTTCTCTCGTTATCTGCTTCCTTTTTTCAATGATATTTGCATGAGAGCGTTGACGAAAACCATCAATGAATTCCGTTACTCCAGGCAACCACTCGGAATCAGGTGAGATGTCATCGGAATCAATTGCGGCTAAATACCTTGTGAGCTCAGTGCTCTTAAGTACGCGCGAGGCATGCCGAAGCTCGTCCAGATTCGCTTCCATCGAATCTTCGATAGGGCCACTTCCCGAGACGGCAACAACTAAGAGTCCACCGACTTTTTGCACGTCCGAGAGGTTCTTTAGTAGATTTGCTTGACCCTCAAACTCGCGGTCAGCCTCCACCACGCAGATAACAAGATCAACATCTATTACCATTCGGGTCAAGTCGTCTCGACCGTATGGAATGGCACGGCTGATGAGCTGAATGCTTGGATAATCTGTTGAAGCGAATCCTCTTCCCAATTCGATTTTATCATCGGAACTGAATCGCACCGATTCGCGAACAGGGGATCCGTTGAGGGTCGTGCCATGGGTAGATCCCAAATCTTTCAAAACCCATTGCGGCGGCAAATGCGGATTTTTAGACGCGTTGGCAATCTGAGCATGATTTCTCGAAACAAAACTTGATTGAATCGGAATCGTGCTGGATGGATCTCGGCCTATCGTGATCGTTGAACTTGCATCAATGCGAATATCGCGCTTTTGCCCAGATTCTGAAATAACAATAACAGGTTCGAGGGCAACATACTTCCAGTCAATAAGACTCATCAGATCGGAAAGTTTAGAAAGCTTTCGATACACTGAGTCAATCAATCCTGCGTTAAGTCCGACCAAGGTGCATTGAAGAACTTCTGTTCCTACCAGCAGTCGTGACACGTATTTCTGCTTGACATCTGCATACTCGCTGTGAAAAACAGCGCGGGCATCTAAGTGCTGAATAAGGTCCAGGTAATCGTTCGAGCCAGGTGGAAGCGGTGCAGCCGGAGCTCCGGCCCCTGCACCAGCAACTGGTGCGACCGGACTTCCTTGCTCGGCTTTCGCTTGCGCCAATTTCGATGTAAGCTGGCCCGCAACGCTTCCCGCACCAGCGGCAAGTGCTGCCATTTTTGCCATCTTATCGTTCATTGGCGGAGCTGCACCTGCATCACCTCCAACGGGTCCTCTCAAATCGGCAAAATCCGAAGTATGACTAGCTCCAGAACTTTCTCGAGAACCAAGACGACTTTCGTTAGCTGCCTTTCGTTCAGCAGCCTTTTGATCTAGCATTTCTTGGTGCGCCAAACGCTTGGCCTCCGATTCTGCCTTTTTTGCTTCAATGGCTGCTTTTCTAGACGCTTCCCGATCTGCCATGTCACCCGATATGGCTACAGGCTTCGGCTCTACCGAACGCGAAGATATTGGAACAGCAACGGGAACAGAGGATGCATCTGGCAACGAAGCGTCTTCTTCGTTACTTGGCACTGCTTCGCCTTGTTCATTTGCGCCAAAGCCCGAAATCGGCGGAGGAGCAGCAATCCCTGCCGCAGTCGGCGGCCGAGGAAAGGCTGACGGAGCAGGGCGATCGGGCCTTTCAGGTCGCTCTGGTCGAGCAGGCGCTGCCGATTCCATAGCTCCTTCAGGTGCTCGAAACCGATTGGCATCGGATCTCGCCTGCGAAGATTGCTCTCTCGCTTCGGCGGCAGCTTTCTGCGTCGCTTCGCGGTCTAGCTGTTTTTGTTCTCGTTCTTTTTCTTTAGCGATCCGCTCTTCTTCTTGCCTCTTCTTTTTGGCGTCACGCTCCTGCTGCTGCGCATCCATTGCCACGGCGGCTGCGCCAAGTGCAATCGTTCCAACGGCAATCTCGGCAATCGGTAATTCGCCGTCATCGCCTACTCGATCCGATTCAGACTCTTCATTCGAGTCCTCCTCTTCAGACTCGCCGTCAGAAGTGCGTACACCAGCCATCATGGCCGCAAGAGCGGGATCTTCGATCTCTTCTTCTTCAGCCAAGCGTGCTTCAGCAACAACTGATTCGGTATCGGCTTCAGCAACGTTGTCAGCTACGATTTCGTCTTCGACGACTTCTTCAACAACGTCTTCAACGTCCTCTTCGGGCTCGTCCTCGATCGCCACTTCAGCTTCATCTTCCAATTCTTCAGAATCGGCTTCGTCCTCAATAACCTCTGAATCGTCGGACTCTTCGTCCTGCAATTCTTCTGTATCGGACGAAGCCTCTTCTTCTAACTGATCAATGTTCTGGTCGTCTGGATTGTTCAATACATTCCTCGGCGTCTAGTTTAGCTTTGCGACAAGTTCCTTGCCCATGGCTGCAATTTTGCTGTGCTTAGCATGCTTTGCCGCATGTTTCTTCATATTCGGCTGCGCTGCGGGCGATTTCTTGGCAGCTCTTGAGAGATGCGTCGAAAACTTGACCTTAGGCGCATTTGCTACCGGAGTCGCTGCTGCTGCCTCCTTTGCCCTTGCCGCATGGCGTTTAACCGATGCGTGAGCTCTGAGCAGCACTTTTTCTGCGGCCTTTCCTTGTCGCTTGTTGGCCTTTTTCTCTCTCTTCAAAGAGGAATTCAGATCAACAATTTGCCCTTTTAGCTTTGCGATCTCGACTTCTCGATGATGGATTTCTGTCAAAAGTTTTCGAGCCGTTCGTTCGACCGACTTCATGGAAGCCAACGAATCCGCGACTAGACTCTTTGCGTCTACTTTCGACATTTTCTTGCCAGAAGGCCTAGTTTGCGTCACCCGTCCTTTCGGGGCAGCACTTCCTGCCCTTCGAGCAACAGGTGCCTTTGCCGCCCTCGTTCTCGCAGCGGGCTTCGCTACACGTTTGCGAGTGGCTCTTGCAGGTGCAGCTTTTTTTGCCACAACTTTTTTGGCTGGAGCTTTCTTGGCAATCACTCGCTTTGCCGGTGCAGCTTTTTTAGCTAGAGCCTTCGTTGCTACCGGCCTCTTAGATGCTGAGCGCTTCTTAGCTGCTGGCCTCTTAGTCGCTACAGCCTTCTTCGCTGGTGTTGGTTTCGATGCCTCGGTGGGCACTCCGTTGACTGCTGCAGTAGGTTTTGCTTCTACTGCCACTTTTTTTGTTGGTGTCTTTTTCATTATTCCCCCTTAAGGATTAGATTTTTCCAATTGCCGCCGAGCAATGGTCGTGACTGCGGTTACGAATCGCTTCATCAACTATGCTGACAGCCGCCACTTCGGGCACTTCATCCCGAACAATTCTACTGATTCTGCTTTCTAGTAGGTACTCCGTGATCCCGTCTGATGCTAGAAAAATTATGTCTCCTGTTTCAAGTTTCATTTCATAGAAATCGGGAATGGGAGGAGGCCCACCCAAATATCGCGAAAGGACGTTGGATTTTCCCTTAAATATCGGATTGCTCTTTGCACCATTATCCAATGCACCTTCGCGCTCAACAATAACAAGATGATCTGTCGTTAGGCGAAGCAAGTACTCACCTCGAAAAAGGACTGCCCGGCTATCGCCAACATGAGCGATCGTCAGTTCGCCTTCAGATGCCACTGCTAGGACGATGGTCGCGCCCATTTGAGCCAGCCCTGGGTCCGTTCGTTGCTTTTCGACGATTCGCTGGTTAGCCAGTTGAATCGCCTCGGCCAAGGCTTGTCTAACATTTGAAAAACCGGAACGCTGAAAAACTTCGATGGTCGTTTGAACTGCAATTGCACTGGCAACTTCGCCACCGCCATAACCACCCATGCCGTCCGAAAGTGCCAAGAGCAACGATCCCTCTGGCGAAGTATAGGCGTCGCAGTAGTCCATCAAAACTTTCGACGAGTTACCCTGTTTGGCGCAAAGCCCAAAACCCTTACTCTTATTTCCAGAACTCATTGGCGGCTCCTTTCGTAGTCATTTTGCGGCATTGTAGTACGGATCCGAGCCAATTGCTCGGATATAGATTGCAAATCTGGACGCACATTCGGACTTTTTTCAAGCATGAGCATAATAAGATTCGACAGGTCATCCGGTACATTCCTGCCTTGAATTGCAGCTTGTTCTTTAACATGCTTGGGCATACGATTCACTTGAAATTCTTTTATCTGTCTCACCTCAGTAGCTTCTGGATACAACCGACTGTTCGCGACCATTTCGTACATCATACAACCTAAAGAATATACATCAGCTTTCAATGTGAGCTGTTGCCCTAGAATGTGTTCCGGGGCCTGGTAGTTTGCCGATCCGAATACGTTTTTCATAGTTGTTCGATTTTGCATTGCAATTCCAAAGTCAATCAAAACAACATTTTGCGCGATTTCTGATGGCGATGCAATCTTTTGGCGCATCATAACGTTATCGGGCTTAAGATCGCAATGGATTCTATCTAAATTGTGCAAAGCGGTAAGGCCTTCACAGATCGCTGATCCAATCGCGACCGCATCCCGAGGAGCGACAGGCGAAGATTGAAGGAGCGCCCGAAGTGTTTGGCCGTACAAAAACTCCATAATCATTGCTGGCCGTCCATCGGCGCACTGCGTGAAATGAACCGCTCGTGCCGAGCGTGGCGTGCGAACTCGCTTCAAGATTTCAAATTCGTCTTGCAATCTTAATGTTGAAAGCTTTGGATCTTCCCCATAATCTAATGGAACTTTTATCGCGTGGAGCTCTTCGTTTTGCGCCCGACATTTATAGATGCCCGCCATTCCGCCCTTAGCGACGAGTTCGACAACTTGATAGCCAGAAATGCCCGGCATTCGCTCGCCGCTGTTGGGGTCCTCAAAATTGACTTCAAAGCGATCGGTAAATGAAATTCGGTCTCTGTGCTTGAGCGAGTGTTCTTCGTTTGGACGCAATTGGCGTTCATTGACAAACGTGCCGTTCATCGAACCAAGATCGCGCAACTTCCAGTGACCAGTAGCCCGATCAATGGAAATCTCAGCGTGGTTGCGCGAACCATATTTTCCAGTAAATGGACCAAGGTCTAAATCTGGTGCAGGCCCATCTTTGGCGGCCCGACCTATTCGAAACTGTTCAACCTCAATACGAAGCGTATTTCCACCCGAAATCGTCAGATTCACGCACTGTTCAGGGTGAAGGCGATGTTGTGGCGCGCTTGCATTCTTTTGTTTGTCCTTGCTATGTCCAACTTTTTGCTTTTCTTTGACAGGAGCTTCGGGTTTCTTGGCTTTCGGACTCTGATTGCCTAAAAATGAATACGCAATTGCAGCTAGCGCTACGAGCACTAGTGCGGCAAGTGCGATAATGATCTCGGTTCCCATGACGTTGTCTCAATCGAATTATTGTGAGCCGCTTGGACTGCTTTCGCTTTCTTGATCACCTTTAGAAACTTCTGGTTTTGCAGCGTCTGTCTCCCCAGTTTTGGCTTGTGCATCTTCGCCAGGACTTTGCGAATCACTCGTAGTAGATTCAGAAGCACTTGAACTTGGTTCCGACGATGTTGAACCGAATACCCCTTTGCTCAATTTGCCCCGAGACATTCCAATTACCAGGGCGATAACAATCACAATCAAAGCAATTGCAACGTACATCCAAATTTTGGAACCTGGTTTATTGCTCGTTTCTCGTGTAACGACATCGTGTCCTTGTGTTAAACTTGCGTCAACTCCCTGATCTAACGAGGGCATAGTGGCGGTTTCGCTTTCAGCGGAAACGTGAATCCATTCGCCTTTTAAGGGGCGGTTGTTTGGATCAAAAGGTCGTGCGTTTTCAATACTCATCGCATTGTTGAATCTCCATCTGCTGCTGGCGCGCTCAGTACGCGCAAATACGTCTCGCCAATTCGAATGCGGTCATTGTACTTGAGTACTTGCGTTCCTGAAACGGCCATATCGTTCACATAAGTCTGATTTGTCGAGCTGCGGTTTGCCACTGACCAAAAAGTTGCCCCAGAACGATTTTCAGGTATCAATTCCGAGTGTTCTCGCGAAATTCTTGGATCAGAAGGAAATGCAATCGCGCCTAAGCTATGAGCATAAGCATCGCCTCGTCCAAGTTTGGTTCGATCTGAAACGCGAATCTCTCGTCCGCTCGCTGGGCCGGATTCAACCGTCAAGATTAGTGCAGTAAATACTCCCGTGGGAGAACCGCCCGACATGGGTGGAACTGCCTGAATGTCTCCAACGGTCGCATCGCCCGCATAAGGTGCATATCCTCCACCACCTCCACCACTTGGGGCGTAGCTGCTGCTCCCAACGGTTGGGTTTTGAACAACGTCCATTGCACCAGAAGTCACATCCCCGGCATTTTGGCTCATACCGCCACCCTGAAGATTTTGTGGCGATCCGTAAGAACTTTGTGGCGGCTGCGAATACCCAGGTGACTGATATCCACCTGGAGGCTTGTATGCGTCAGTGCCGGCACGAGTTGCTTCATCATCATCGTCGAAGTGTGAAGGTGCTCCTGGTGATCTCGGTGAACCGTCTGACCATCCCGCACCCCTGGTGATCTCAGGTCCACCCGTGGGTTTTCGTTTGAAGATTAAGACAACAATGACGATAACTAGAATCGCGATGGCGATTCCGATCACCACCATCCATCGCTTCGTTATGTCTGGCGAAACGAAGTCTCCCGTCGTGTTGATTTCGCCTTTTTTCAACGTCAAGGAATACTTTAGCGGCCATTCGCTCTGCTTGATTCTAAAACTCAGGGAATATGCGTGGGCATGAACTGATTCAATTTGCGAAATGGCCTTGGTTGCTATCGTGTCGGTGCTGTTTGGTCCATAGAGAAGGTACATTCCACCAGTCGTATCTGAAATGGACTTCAGGGCAGCAGTGTCTGTATTTGCCACGTCAATAACCACAATGGGCATGCCCTCTTCAGCGCGTACATTCTTCACCTTCAGCGGCACGCCGGAAACGATCGCAATTAAGCCTGTCTTTGAACCAGTGGGAAGTCCTGATAGCCCGTGGGCTCTTACCCTTTCGATAGCATCGAATGTATCTTCGAAGCCCTTGCCTGATCGCTTAAGCGCTGAAAGTTTCCCTCCTGCTAGCGCAGGTTCTTCATAAACAAATCTCGGAGTTCCACCGTTTGCACCCAAAATGGCAGCTTTATCTTTTTTGACACCAAGTCGGAGGAGGATATTCTCCGCAAGCTTTCTTGATTCATCAAAATGCTTTTGTGAACCGCCTTGATCAACAAGTAACGCAAATCCGATTCCGCTAACACTCGGGATCAGAGTGGCATCCACCCGACGCCCTCCAACTGTGACAATCACATCCTTGCTCTTTAGACCGCCGATCGGTGCTTTTGTTTTTTCATCTGTAAAAACTACGTACTGTTGAACGTTTTGTTCATCGCCTATCTTAGTTTTTGCAAAGATGTCTCCAAATTGAATGTACGGCGACGGTTTGCCGCAACCCGTAAGTGCAATCGCCGCTGCAATTGTCAAAACAACCCACAAAAAACTAGAAGTATTTTTCATTTTTGAAGACCAAATCAAAAGTTAATCAAAGTGATTCGACGAGAACGCATAATATCCTTTATGTGATTTCCCCGACATTTTACTGGGACTTTCTGCAATTCGACCATACTTTGTTCGTCTAATCCAATAAATCCCCTGCTGATTCCAAAAAACCATGTTGCCCCGAACAATTTTGAAGATAACAGTCGTTGGACTTGCCGCAGTCGCCGTTTCAACGGCTGTTAACAGTTCCTCGATCTTTAACATATCAGCGAACGCCTCCATTGCGACCGTTCAGGGCCTCACCAAGTGTCCGAAGTGTAAGAAGGCCGTAAAGGCAACTTGGAAATTTTGCGATAAGTGCGGAGCGACGCTAAAACTTCCAACAAAGCCAATTACAAAGCCAAAGCCTCCTCCTCCGGATGCTACAGGTGCTAGTCCTTTTGCAGAGCACCCAAATGTGGATGTAATCGGCGCAGGACAACCAGTTCCAACGAATACGATGCTGACGAATGGTGCTGATGTTCTGCGGAGTATTGGCGTTGATCGTACAGGACAAACAGTTGTTTTTGGTTCAAACAAGCACGAAACTACCGATATTCTTAAATTTGAACTTATTAGTAGAGGGTCCCCGACCGAATCTCGATTGACGATCGAAAAAGCCGCGGAATACGATCCTGATATTAGTCCGGACGGCAAGGAAATAGTTTATGTTTCGGAAGGGCTTTCAGGTGATCCTCAGCTAAAAATAATGCCAATTTTTGGCGGTACGGCTCGAAGCCTGTTGGTGATGAAGGGATATTTGTGGCAGCCCCGATGGAGCCCAGACGGCCAACGAATCGTGTTTGTTTCCAAGCAAATTGAACGCGGGCCGGGTGATCTATACATGATCAATGCCGATGGAACCAATTTGGTGGCACTTGCAACAACTCCAGGGGACGAATCAAGTCCGACTTGGTGCCCAAAAGGTTGCCATATCGCATTTGAAGGTCAGAGAGGAGTAGCTCCACCGCAGATTTTTGCAAAACCTTCGACCGGCAAGGGCCCCGAAGTTCAGATTTCACAAGGCACAAACGCTTGCCGAAGGCCCACATGGGGTCCAAAATACCGTATTGCCTACGAATCTGATATTTTTGGAACGGTTGATCTTTTTTCAATAAATGAAAATGGCAGTGATCGTCAAAGACTCACAAATTTAGCTTCAAATGAGAGTTATGCGAGGTATTCCGGTGACGGATCAAAACTAGTTTTTTTGGTCAGAACACCTTCCGGCATGGAAATTGCATGGATTGACAATCCACAATGAATGCTTCAAAGTGCTAAACTCGCCACAGAAAAAGCCGTACAATTACCTAACTTGCAATGCAGAACTACGAACTAGGCGAGATTATCGAATCCGGAGGAATGGGGGCCGTTTATAAGGGCCGTCATACTGCGCTTGAACGCGACGTCGCGATCAAGTTCATTCTTCCGCATGTTGCCGGCGATGAGGCCGCCGTAGAAAGATTCCTTCGCGAAGCAAGGCTTGCTGCAAGAATCAATCACCCAAATGTGGTTCATGTTTATGATACTGGCGTTGACCTACAGGGTCAGCCTTACATCGTCATGGAGCTTTTGACTGGGGAGTCGCTGAAAGAACGACTTGCCCGCGGCCCAATGACAGAGGCCGAAGCTGTTCATATTGGCAAGCAGGTTCTGATGGCGCTGGAGAAAGCCCATTCGATGGAAGTCGTTCACCGGGACATTAAGCCCGCGAACATTTATCTTTGTACGGATGGAACTGCAAAAATTCTCGACTTTGGCGTCGCAAAGGGACTTGATGCGGGATCTACAGGGAATGTGACCGTAGCAGGAAAGACTGTTGGCTCTCCAGCTTACATGAGCCCAGAGCAAGCCGAAGGAATTCCGGTTGATTCCCGAACAGATATCTATAGTGTCGGCATCGTAATGTACGAAATCTTAACGGGATATACACCGTTTCGAGGCGAAAATTCTCTTGCAATCATGCAAAAGCACTTGAACACGCCTCCTCCCCCCTTGCCGAAAGAGACCAATTCAGCCGTCCGAGCGGTGATCGAAAAGTCACTTGCCAAAAAGCCTGAAAAGCGATATGCAAGTGCACACGAAATGAAACTTGCATTGGACAAGGTTTCCCCAAAGAACGTTGTCGTTGCAAAGTCTGAAACAGGAGAGAGCCTAAACGCAAACACTCCATCTCCAGGTCGCAAGAGTACGAAATCTCATGAAACAGCCACTGCTGAACGAAAATCACCTGTACTTGCAATTGTTATTGCAATCGTTGCTCTGGTAACAATTGGCGTCGCTGCAATAGTAGTGCCAAAGATGCTTGGCGGCGGATCAACTCCGATTGACAATCCAGCAAATACGGGAACAAGCGGAAACTCGACTTCCGTCCCAGACCCCGATCCCCAACCTTCTGCTTCCCCTGCTAACACGGATTCTCCTGTAAATACGGATGTTCCTGTTGCGCAACCGTTTGAAACTACCGAAACCAAAGAAGAAACCATTCCATTTGAAACAACCTATGAAGACGATCCTGCAATGGACAAGGGCCAGGAAGTTACGAAGTCTGAAGGAGTCGAAGGGAAGCAAACCGTCACCTACAAGGTCACGTTCGACAAGGAAGGCGGTACTGAAATTGACCGCCAACCCGAAGGCGCTCCTGTAGTGACCGTTCAGCCTGTTGCAAAAATAGTTACGAGAGGTACCAAGGAAGTTGAAACTGGCTTTACGGGGACAAAAACCGAAACGAAAACTGTTTCAATACCTTTCAGAACGACATTTACGAATTCAGCTTCTCTGCGAAGAGGGAAGACCCAAACGACCCAAAGAGGCAGAACAGGTCAGCGACAAGTAACCTATGAGGTTACTTATGAAAACGGCAAAGTTGCCGCTGTCGCTGTACCTCAAACTGGCGGGTGGGGCCAAGCACAGCTTTCTGCTCGAATCGGTGGTCGG
>JANNJE010000242.1:0-6430 GCA_031405735.1 Armatimonadota bacterium
CCAATTAGTTTGTCTGCCTACTGTCCGGCCGAAGAAGGCACGGGAGTGGCGGTAGCACCTCCTGAAGGTACCCCTACTGATCTAGGCGGATTTTTCATTAGTTCCCAAAAATTTTTGGCGTCCTGTTCTTGCTTGAAAAAAGACAGGTATTTCTGCTTGTCCTCAGAGTTCATCTTGTCATATTCTCCCCCTGCCCTCTCAAAAATGGCTCTCTTCTGGGGACCTTCAACTTTAGATCGCTCCAAGTAGTCTTGGTCAAGGGCTCCTCCTGATCCGCCAGAGCATCCAGTAAGAAGAAAACTGAACGCCGAGAAAAAGAAAACTAGTTTTGTCGCTTGTTTCATCAGTAACACCTTCCATACTACTTTACTGAAACGGTTCAGATATGTCAAGATGGAAGGGCATCCTTGGACAAAAAAGTGAGAATTAATCCAAGTTTTTGGGGGCATGGTCAAATTAGTGGCAACGAAATCAAAACTTGATACATACTTTGCAGCAGTGGAAATGAGTTCGGAAAAGTGTTCCGACAAGTTGCCTTGCCCTTACGGGTCTTTTGATCGAAAAACTGGCACGTTCACTATTACGAATCCCCTGACGCCTCGCCCGTGGGTAAATGTACTCTCAAACGGTTCCTATGGTGCTGTCATCAGTCAATTCGGCGGAGGGTTCAGTTGGATCAATAACTCCCAGCTCTTACGCATTACTCGATGGGAACAGGACCTAGCGATTGACAATTACGGCAGGTGGGTCTATGTATACGATATAGAATCGAAAAGAGTCAGCTCTACCACCTACGCCCCGGTTCGAGAGCCTGCTGAGGTTGACGAGATTATTCACGGTTTAGGCTACACAACATTTCGCCGCCAGATAGATGGCATTTCTACTGAGCACACTATATTCGTTCCTCAAGATGCCAATGTTGAACATTGGCTAATTTCTGTTCGAAACTCATCGGACCGACGCAGATCCCTAAGAATAGGCACGTTTGTCGAGTGGTTCTTGGGGAGCCAAAGGGAATGGCATAGGGAATTCCATCGCTTGTTTATGTCTACTGAGGTCTATGGCGACACGCTGGTGTGCCAAAAACGACCAGAACTTATAGAAGGCTCTCGGAAAAGAAGCTCTGACCAGATGGTAGGGTTTCTTCAAGTTGTAGGTCTTGACAACATTACTTGGTTTGCCGACAAGCAGGCCTTTGTCGGCCGCAGAGGAAAATTGGATAGTCCGGACGGCTTAGTGAGCGACGTTAGTGGCGTCGTAACCGGTAAATGGGATGATCCTGTTGCGGCTCTTCGAGCACCGCTGATCGTTGAGCCTGGGCAAACTGTGCAGTTTGCCTTTACGTTAGGAGCCACAGTGAGCGGAGCACAAGAAGGTGATTTAAGATGTAATTCCAGCCTCGACACAATTCGTGAAAGGCTTGAACAAACCAAGGAGCACTTTCTTGGAAGATGTGGTTCCCTCCAGATCGAAAGCTCTGATCCATCCTTCGATACGATGATGAACACTTGGCTTCCCTACCAAGCTGAAACCGGAAGAATGCTTGCTCGATGCGCCTACTATCAGCAAGGTGGAGCATACGGATACCGCGACCAACTTCAAGACAGCCTTTCTCTCCTCGATACAGACCCAAGTGCGACGCTTGTTCAGCTTGGAATACATGCTGAAGCCATGTATGAAGATGGTGGCGTGAGGCACTGGTGGCATCCAAATTCAGAGATATTTGCCCAAAGCAAGCATTCCGACACTTGCCTTTGGCTTGCCTACGGTGTTCTAGAATATTTAGATGAAACGGACAACTTGGCGGCGCTCAATTTACAATTCAAATACTTGAGTAGAGAGTCCGAGCTCCATTCTTCAAGTGGCACCCTTCTTGAACATTGCGTTCGGGGCATCCAACGGGCCTTGGGAATGAGGTCTGAAAGGGGGCTTCCGCTTATCCTTAGCGGTGACTGGAATGACGGCTTAAGTCATGCTGGAATTGATGGCGATGGGGAATCAGTTTGGCTCGCAATGTTTCTGTTTCACATTCTTCAGCGCTTTGTGCCCATATTGAACAGTTTAGCGGACTTCGAAATTGCTGCCGAATTTCAAGTTGAAGCACAAAAGCTACAAGCGGCTGTCGAACTGCACGCCTGGGACGGAGATTGGTATGTTGCTGGCATTTCTGACAACGGCAAGCCTTTTGGATCAAGAACCTGCGAAGCAGGGCAGCTATTTCTCAATCCTCAAACCTGGGCAGTACTCAGTGGGATTGCTTCTGCCGAACGAACTCAGGCGAGCTTAAATGCTGTTAGACAGCATTTAGTCAAGCCGTATGGTGCGTTATTGCTGATACCAGCCTACAAAAACCTTGATCCAGATGTAGGTTACATCACCCGGTATGCGCCTGGCCTGCGTGAGAACGGTGGAGTGTACAGCCATGCCTCTACTTGGGCTGTCCGAGCTTTCCAAATCGCGGGCGATACCAAGACCGCTTGGAATCTCTTTCGGTCAATGCTTCCAACTCGGGGCCTTGAGGACCCGGAATCGTATCAGGCCGAGCCATATGTGATGCCTGGCAACGTAGATGGCCCTGATTCGCCTTATGAGGGCCGTGCCGGGTGGACCTGGTACACGGGTGCTGCCGCGTGGATGAGAAGAGTCGGTTTACACGACATTCTAGGTGTTCGACCAACCAAGGAAGGGTTGCAATTTTCAACAAACGTTCCCAGAGAACTTTGCCCGGTTAGATTGACTAGAAATTTCCGTGGAGACAAATTTGAGATTGAAATCAAATGTGGTGAGAAGGATGAAATCGTGGTTGACGGAATTCCGTGCACTGCCGCCATCGTTCCAGCCTCTGGGGAATGCAAGAAACGGTTGATTCAGGTTTTTGTTCGTTCTTAGCTCGGGTCTGCGTAATGAACTTGCTTATCCCATGCAGTTGGCGTCACAGTTAGCAATTCAAAGGGTTGCCGTGCAATTGACGTCGGCTGATAGGCAATAGAAAGCACAGATCATTGTTGCCGCCAAATAAGCAGAAAACGGTCAGTAGCCATAGCTACTGACCGTTTGGAGCGTCAAGTGAATCCAAACGCATTATTTGCTGCGTCGTGTTCGGCGAATCAACGCGATTGCGCCTAGTGCTAGCGCGGTCATTGTTGCTGGCTCTGGTACAGCCGTGAGTACGAAATCATCAACAACGAATGCTTGGCCGCCGCCTGCAGGGTTACCCATTGCATTGACCATCGAAACTCGAGATCGAACCATGGCAGTGCTCGAAGGAGCCGTAGCACTGACCGTGTACATCTTGTAGCTAAACGGTTGACCGTTCGGGGTCGTTAGCGTCGGAAGCATCGACAATACGTTGCCTCCGATCACGTTGCCACCGCCATCTAGGAACTCAACAGCCAACTGTGCATCTTGCATAAACACGTTGGCTTCGCCACCTGCCCAGCCAGTAAGCGTATAAGTTAGCCCAACTGTTGCCGCAACATCTTGTGTGAGATGCCCCGTAGCGAGGTTATTCGCAGAGCCTGAAAACGGCTTGAAGAACACGCCCCAGTCGTCTCCTCCAGCCCCGTTCGTCGTAACCGGAGTGGGAGCCGGGCCAGCCCAAGTTTCAGATGACATTTCATCTTCATATGCACCAGTGCCAGAGCGGGTACCAGTATTGATCCAAATTATTGGTTTCGGCAGGGAAAAGCCAGGGACAATTTCCTGTTGATAAGTCATGTCGAGGTCGCCATTGGTGAGTAAATTAGCATTTGCAATCCCGTGTAACGAAACCACGAGAAATGCAATGGCAGAGATTGAATTGAGTTTCATAATCCTTCCTCCTAAGAGTCGTATCTAACAACCTCTATACTAACATAATTTTTTAGATTACTGAAACGTTTCAGTAATCATTTGGTATTTTTACCTGCTTTGGGCATAAGCAATCAAATTTGGGTTCAAAATCTAAGCTCGTCGCTCACAAAGGACGTCTGTAACCGCCATCTAGATTGATGATCAACTCGGCAGTAACTCTGAAAAATTGCATTTTGTGGTAACGGATGCTCAAATGCCCAATCGTTTTCAGCAGTATATATTCAATAATCGGTTCAGATTCAATGCACTCCTGTCAATTTTCGAGCGGAATTGCTGCTCAAAATATACAAAATGCATCTACGTTCAAATTAGCGCCGCCACAGGATGGTGTGCTGGAGTCGGCTTGTACTGCCGTAGAAATTCGTCGGCATTATTGAGAACTGGTGTGTCGGAATTGTCAAACTTCGGCAAGTCGGGAGCTGTTGGCAGTGGCGTTTTGGATATGCATTTCAACGATACTGATTAACTACTTTACATCCTTGGCGAACCAAAATCATCTCATTCAGCTGGCACCATTGACTCTCGTGTCCCAAGCCAGGTTCATATTAATTCTAACTATCCAAACTGAGTTGCTCATTTGCAAGGCGGTTGGAATTTGCCAACTCACACTCCTTTCAAAGTGTCGTTTTGTGCCATTTTTGAGCGCGGAACTGCGATAATGGATGGATGCCCGTTGACAGTTTTCGAAGACGGTAAAGAACAAATTATTCCAGAATTTCCGAAGAAGATAACCCAGGGCGGCGGAAATATCTCAGATTTGGGCGGTTGTTTTCACGAGATCAAGTATTTTGTTGATTGCCTCGATAGCGGAAAGGATTTTAAGACGGTCACTCTTCAAACTTCGCGCCAGTCGTTAAGTGCAACTCTTCAGGAGATCGAAGCGATGAGGCTGCATTCCAAATAAGAATTGGAAACGAACGAAAAATGCCCTAGGACGATCGTGTTTCGATTCGTAAAGGGTACAACTCGTTCAATCCAACTTTACATCTATTCGAAATCAAACGGGACACGGTGATTCGGTTTATCAAATGCTTAGCAACGGTCAGTGTTTTGGCACTGTATACCAGTGCTCTTGCAAATATCGAACTTCGATTCGCAGTGTGGGATGGGGACGAGGCGCTAAAAGCTTTGCGCGGTGCGTTAAATCAATTTGAGAGCGAGAATCCAGGCATCAAAGTCAAACTCGAAAACGTTCCTTACAATCTCTACACACAAAAGCTACTCGCTCAATATGCTGCGAATGTGGCTCCCGATATCGCGATGATGGAGCCTCCGTTTTTCCAAAAATTTGCCCGTCGTGGTGCATTGATGCCTCTGGAACAATTTTTTGCGAACGTCCCAGGTTTCAATATAGAGGACTATTATCTTCCAATTCGCAAGGCACATACTTTTCATGGCAAGCTATATGTTCTGCCAAGGGATATCGCCCCAATCGGGTTGATCTATTACAACAAACGCCTTTTTGACGAATCAGGAATTCCTTATCCCGATGGCTCCTGGACTTGGAATTGGGAGCCGCGGGACGATCTCCGTGAAAAGGACTTCACATGGTGCATGCGCCAGCTTACAAAAAAGGATGCGAGCGGCAAAGTCACCCAATGGGGTTTCTGCCCAGCATGGAGCACAGCACTAGCTGACACGATCGTTTACTCACAAGGTCTACGATATGCGGACAACGACGAACATCCCACAAAGCTCTTCTACACGAACCCAGAAATTGTCAAGGCTTATCAATGGACAACAGATTTAGCGCTGAAGCGCAAATGGATACCAGCGCCGCAGGAAATAACTTCAGTCCTACAATCATCAAGTTCTCAGCTATTTCTCCAGCAAAAGGTTGCGATGTTCCAATGCGGCATTTGGGAAGTTCCAGGATTCCGAAAGGCGTTAAAGCCAGGCACGAAAGAATTTTTTGAGTGGGATATCACGTTGGCTCCTGGCTATCGGGATCCCAAAACTGGTGTTATCCGTCACGGTGCACCTACTGGCGGTTCCGGATACGGAATCATGAGCTCAACAAAGCACCCCAAGGAGTCTTGGCTACTGACTCAATTCATGGCAGGCGAGCCAGGAATGATGGCAATGGCAAAGGCAGGTATTGCACAACCGGCCATTGAAAAGCTGGCCCTGAGTTCGCCTTGGATTCCTGACAAAGACACTCCTCCGGAGCAACGATATCCAGCATCGCGAATTTGGACGCATAGGGCCGTTAAGGATGTCGTTTTCGAACCGACAGCGGACTATTGGCGAGAAATAAAAGCCTTTGTTGACGCCAAGGGCGACATCATTTTCAATGGTACTGCCCCGATAGCCGAGTCTTTGAGAATTGGGCAAGGCGATGCAGATGCGCGGCTAAGCCAGATTTTGAAGCAAGAAAACTTGCCCGAAATCCCCTGGGAATACGGCGGAATCGGGCTATTGCTTGCTGTTGCAGCCCTATTCGTTTGGATTTATCGACCTGATCGCCAATGGAAAATGACAACAAGAGAGCGTTCAGAAAATCGCATGGCACGCGCAACGTGGCCGCCTCGCCCTCGGGCGTCCACCACTTGGTGAGTTGACGCTCGGTGGGCACCCA
>JANNJE010000243.1:0-10275 GCA_031405735.1 Armatimonadota bacterium
TCTCGTTTCGCTTCTGGCTAATAGAGCAGTTGCTGGTAACGAACTGTGCGAAGCCTGTAATGCGGTTTTTGTCGCTGCGTAAACTTCATCAGAGTTATCTTTGAAAAGCTGATCTTCTGTACCAGCGGAATTCTTCTTATTGCCTAAGTGCTGAACTTTATTGTAGATGACCATAGGCAATGTAGTCATGCGAGTATGTATAAACGGACCATTAACCAACCAGCCGATAAACTCGCCCTCCAGTGTAATGTTTTGAGCAGTGCCGTCGGCAAATGTCGTTGAAGCAAACCTGACAACGTGAAACACCTCGCTTCCATTCGGATATTCCCATCTCTTGACTAACAAGCCGCCTATTCTTAGCTCTATCCAATTAATATATGGAAAGAATGGAAATGGCGCAGGATTAACGAACGAGGGCGTTACCGTTACGATAATGTTCGTTCCCGAAACTCGCAAATCGTTCCCGTTCGCTACTGCGGAACCGGATGGAGTCACGACGATCTTTAGGACCTCCTTATAACCTGGTTCTTGCCATTGTTCCGCCTTTGTAAACGGTGGAGGCGGGTCTTGGGCGAAACATGGCAGGGTGCCAACAACTATGAAGAAAAATAGCGATGCGAGTTTGCAAGCAGATGCAACTTTCTTAATGTTTACGGAACAATCACCTAGTGGCGTGGCAGTCATTTTGTTTTCTCTACTCCAATAAATGCATTGTAAGCCACTACTGCAAAAATTACAAGCATTTTCAAGACTTTTTTGAATAAAGTCCAATTTTATAGCCAAAGACGACATGTGAGCCTAAATTTGATTTATGCGTCAACGCTGATTTCCCAACATAGAGAAAACGGAATGTACGGAAATGCCCGAAAAGCGATTTCCAGGGTGAACGGAGTAAAAGGAAGCCGCGAATCAGAAATCTGATTCGCGGCTTTCTTTTTTGACTTCTGCAGCTACTCTTTAGGGGCTGTGGCTTCTTCGGCCTTGTCTGTGGTCTCATCCGCATTGACTGCGGCTTCTTCAACTACTTCTATAGCCTCTTCAATCACCGGAGTCGAAACTGGAGCTTCCACTACTGGAGCGGACTCTGTGGCGTCAGCGGCGGCTTCGGTAGATTCGGCCTCCACTTCGTCATCCTCGTCCATATCTTGAATCTTAAAGCCTTTCAACAATCCTAAGCGCTCACCAATAGTGGCACCGCCAGACGTGAATCCACGACGGCTGGAGATATCATCCATATCGTCGTCATCCCGGCCTCTGCCTCTTCCGCCCTTTGCACCCTTCTTGCCTTTTTTGCCAACAGGGCCCTTTCGCATATCGTCGTCATCGAAGGATTGGGTTCCAGGTGCACGAAAATCTGCGCCTGAGGTTCCGCCACCGATTGCACGAATGGAAAGAACCATTCTTCGCTCATCAGGCCGAAGGTCAATGATTTGAACTTCAACATCTTGGCCTTCTTCGATCGCCTCATCCGGCTTTCGCAATCGGCGATTAGATATTTCGCTGAGTGGCAAGAATGCTTCTGCACCTTCAGGCAGCTTGACAAAAGCTCCGCTTTGAACCAACCTGCCGATTTTCACGGTAATCCGCTGATTCTGCGTATATGTGTCCCGAATCAAATTCCAAGGATCTGGAAGCACTTGGCGATGCCCGAGGCTGATTTTGCCAGCACTGCCATCAATCCGAAGCACCATAACCTTAATTTTTTGACCTTCTTTTAGAACTTCTCGCGGATGGCTAATTCGCATCCAGCTCATTTCGCTGATGTGAAGCAATCCATCTACCCCGCCTAGATCAACAAATGCGCCGTAGTCGGTCAATCGCCGAACGGTTCCATCCAAAAGGTCGCCTGGCTTTACATTCACAAAGAGTTGCTCTTTAGCTTCCTTCCTGCGAATTTCTTCGGCCTCGCGATTCGAAAGAACAACTTTCTTTCGATCGCGATCCAATTCAATGATTTTCAGGTCAAGTTGCTGCCCTACATACTTTTCGATGTTGCGAAGTTTGCCCATGCCCACATGAGTCGCAGGTACAAAGCCACGTACGCCGATGTCAACAACCAATCCGCCCTTTACTCGCTCGATAACGGTCGCTTTCAACATTTCTCCAGCTTCAAATGCGGCAATGACATGATCCCAAACTTTGTCGAAATCGGCCATTCGCTTGGAAACGATTGCGTTGCCTTCACGATTTTCTGGACGAAGGACAATAACATGGATCTTGTCGCCGACTTGAACGTGTTCGTTGGCGTGCTCGATCAGGTCGGCAGTCAACTCGTTAAGCGGGACGATTCCTTCTGATTTCGTACCTAAATCTACGAATACTCGATCTTTATCAACCTGAATAACGGTAGCTTCAACTCTTTCGCCCTTTGTTAACCTTCTAAAATCACCAGCTTCTTCGCCAGTTTCAAGCTGTCTCATTGCAGCCGCGAACAGGTCTTCGTCTCCGCTTGCTGGTGAGGTTTGAGGTGCCGAAAACGCGGTGGCGGGCTCTGGCGCAACTTGCGGTTCGGCGACTTCGGGTTGCACAGCTTCTGCTTGAATTTCTTCAACTATGGCAATTGGCTGAACTTCGATAGCCTCAATCGGAGGATCTTCAACTTCTGGTTCAGATGATGCAACGGGAACTTCATCTGGAATAAAAGCCTCAACTTCTGATTCAGAAGATGGAATGGGAGCTTCGTCAGGAATGGAAGCTTCAATTGGAGTTGATTCAGAAGCTTGTGGCTCGACGGCATCTGGGCTTTGAAATGGAGGTGCTTCCGATTCAATTTGGGAAGCGATTGCCGACAAATCAGCGTCGGACGGGCCAGATTCGGCTACGGTCGGTTCTGGAACCTCTACGGCTTCAGAAACTGGTTCAGAGTTGTCAATAGCGTCAGCTATTGGTTCGTTAGTTGTGGATGCTACTGATTCTAAGCTTTCTGTTTGATTTGGCTGTTCGTCAGTTGGCATCGGGTTTTGGTCGATGGTCATAGATAATTACTCGTGACAAATTGTAAGTCGGTCAACTATACCCGATTCAATTGAACGCAAAAAAAGAGCGGCAATTTAAGACGATTCTTCGCTAACAAAAGGCGCAGTATCCATCCAATTGCGCCACGTCAGGTACTTCGTAAAAAGTTCAGTGTTAAGATTTGGCTCAACAATCGAAATCGTCTGGATTACACTCGCTGATTCCGCAAACGAATCCCATGCACCGATTCCGACTCCCGCGGTCAAAGCGGCACCAAAGGCTGGGCCATCACTAGTGCCAAGTTTTGAAATCGGCAACTCGAACAAATCTGCAAGCATTTGAACCCAAAATTGGCTTGCTGAACCGCCACCTGAAATTGAAATTCGAGAAGGTGTTGGACAAATCTCAAGTAGTTGGCCCATCCCTTGGCGCAGTAAGAACGATATCCCTTCAAATACAGACCTCGCGAGTTCCGCTGATGTGCATTCTGCAGACAATCCAGCGAAAACCGGGCTTGGATTCGGGCATCTTACTGGGCATCTCTCGCCAGAAAACAAAGGGGCAAACAGAAGCTCGCTGTTTGGCCGGGTGGAAGCCGCGAGTTCACTCAATTGGGCGGCATTAATCCCCCCAAAATGTGCTTGTGAGGCCGCAGAAAGTGCAGTCCCACAGTTTTGAGTTACAGCCATTGCATGATAGCCGCCTGGCACATTGCAAAAGCAATTGAGCGTTCCCAATTCATGAAATCGAGGCTGATCCAAGACTCCAAATGTGACTCCGCTGCTTCCCAATGCGAGCCCAACGGACGTGGAGTCAACGACCCCTGTTCCAACTCCATTTGCGCCTTGGTCTCCGCCTGCAAGATATACGGGAACTCCGCACCACGACCCTACTGATTGCTTCGAATCAAGTATCTCTGGAAGAATAGATCGTTGCAGGTTTAGACCTGAAAGAATTTCATCTGACCAATCTCGTGAAACTAAATCTAGACACCCGGTTCCAGAGGCGTCATGTGGATCGGTCGCTACTGAGCCTGTCATTTGAAAAGCAACAAAGTCCTTGGGAAGCAATACTCGGCTAACTCTAGCAAAGGCTTCCTGCTCAAAATTTCTCAGCCACAGCACTTTAGGGATTTGGAGCCCAGGCACGGGCCGATTGAATGCAATCTCTGTATATCGCCTCGACCCAACTATCGCTTCGATGTCATCACACTCATCAACCGTTCGCGAATCGTTCCATAGCAATGCTGGGCGAATGACCTCGCCTCTTGAATCCAGAAAGACCGAACCATGCATTTGGCCGGTGATCCCAATCGCATCGCTCGACTTCGCATCAACGCCCGCCAAGCATTTTTGAACGGCTGTCCACCAATCCTCGGGATTCTGTTCAAACCAGCCGGGCCCCGGCTGAGTAAGTGGGTACGAAGCAGAGGCATCGGCGAGAATATTGCCCATTCCATCAATGGCAATCGCTTTTGTTGAAGATGTGCCTACATCAATTCCGATCAGCCTCATCATTGAATCATAGCAAGAATCTGGGTTCAAGTACACTTTCCTCTGTGCGAAAAGCTGTAATTGATGTCGGTTCCAATTCTTTATTGCTAACTGTTTGCGAATTGGCCGATGACCGTTGGGTGCCAATTCTCGAGACCTCGGCAGTAACGGGATTAGGCGAAGGAGTAAGCGTGAAAATGTTGCTGATTGCGCCTGCAATGGATCGCACATTGGGCGCAATAAAGGAAGCTTGGGACGCCGCTTCTAAGCTGAATGCTGGAGAGATTGTCGCAGCGGCTACAATGGCCGCAAGGTTGGCCACAAATGTCCAAGAATTTCTTGATTTGGCGGAAGCGCAGGGCACTCCAATTCGAGTTCTTTCAGCGAGCGACGAGGCTGAATTAGGGTTCTATGCCGTCGCAAATGATCCCGAATTCGCGGGTTCATCAGCGATCACAATTGTTGATCCGGGTGGGCACAGTACTGAGCTTGTTACAGCAACACAGCAGCTCGGAAGCGAATGGACTCTCGATTTTCAGCGAAGCTTTCCGGTTGGCACGTTGCGTTTGCTATCGGACTATTTTCAAGATGAGATTCCACAGGCTTCAGCTCAGTTGAGAGCATGCAACTACATTGACGGTGTTCTTGGAATTTCGTTTTTGCCGGGCAAATGCGGAACCGTAGTGACACTCGGCGCGACAGGAACCAACCTTGTTTCTATTCGAGAAAAGCATACAGAGTGGCGACCCGAAGCAGTCCACGGCTCATGGCTCGACTTTGAAGAAATCAGCAAATCCGTTAGCTGGCTGAACTCTATGACCGTCTCAGAGCGAGAATCACTAATCGGTATTGAACCCGGCAGAGGCAAAACGCTTCCCGGCGGTGCGCTCATTCTTGAGAGATTTTTGTTCGCAATAAGGGCTGATGGGTGCTTTGTGAGTACTCGCGGTTGGCGCCATGCATTGTTGGAACGACTAGATTAAGCAGGATAGTTGGAAACGACCGTAGAAACGACTAATGTGCTTTCGACTATGTCGGTAAAGGAACGCGCTGTCTACTCGACTTTAGGGGTGGGCGGCTTACTGTTTCTTTGCTTCTTGGGAGGGCGCCAATTAAAGCAGCCAGCCTCAATTGTCATCGAGCAGCCTGTGTCACAACCGCTGAAAGCTTTTGAACCTTCAACGAACTCGACGCTTATTCAAAACAGCACGAAAGTCTTGATTCACGTGGTTGGAGAAGTGAACAAGCCCGGCGTTTTGACTTTGAGCAGCGACTCTCGAGTTCAAGATGCCATTCAGTTGGCAGGAGGGGCGAAGCCCAACGCAGACCTCGGGGAGCTCAATCTTGCAGCCAAATGGATTGATGGAACTCAGCTCTTCGTTCCAACAAAGGGAACAAAACATGAAGCACCAGAGTCGGTCACCTCAAATTACAGTTCTACCAAGTCAGTTTCAAGTTCGTATGCACGGAGCCCGGTTTCAAAATCTTCGAACAAGCTGCCTAGCCCTGGTTCAATTAGTTTGAACACAGCATCGAAGTCTGAGCTTGATCGTCTTCCGGGTGTTGGCCCGTCAACAGCGCAGAAGATCCTAGATTATCGCCATCAGACTGGAGGGTTCTCATCAATCAACGAATTGTTGCAAGTGAAGGGGATTGGGTCAAAGAAACTCGCGGCAATGCGGAGATTTCTGCGCTTGTAGTACCTTTTGAATCGAATGACTGAGCAATTTCTCGACCGACAAACCGAGCCAGAGCTAGATGATGCCTATTTTGTTGCATCGGAACAGATGCCTCCCCATGCCATTCTTGCCCAATTGGAGCCCTACTTAGATACTCATGGAACTGCCATTGACCTAGGCGCTGGGGTTGGAACAGCGTCTCAATGGCTCTCTGAAAGAGGATACAAAGTAACTGCTATAGACAATTGCCCGGCAGCCATCGAGCGTCTTCGTCAGAGATTTGCAGACAATGCCTTTGTCACGGTTGTCGAAAATGATTTTTCGAAAATGGAACTGCCTCCTTCTGACGTCATTGTCGCCGGTTTCAGCCTGTTCTTCATTCCCAAATGGCGATTCAAGAAAGCTTGGAGCTCAATTGCATGTGCTTTGAAACCGCATGGACTAGTTGCCGCCCAATTCTTAGGAAAGAACGATGAATGGAACGATGGCAAGAGAACCATTCATTCTGCGCGATCGCTCAAAGATCTTCTAAAAGAATTTGAAATTCTGTATTGGGAAGAAGTGGATCGGGATGGAAAGACCATTGTGAACAAGGCCAAGCACTGGCACATTTTTCATGTCGTAGCGAGAAGGTTGTAGGTGCTCATTCCTTTGCAACTTTTGATGTAATCAGATATGCCTCGTATTGTTGCGATTCTGGGACTACGTCCCATTTCGTCGCTTTCATCTCAAGCTTGTTCAGATGTTCAAGGTTCTTTTGGAGCATTCTGCCAGGTCTGGTGATCAAAACAAAATCGCTCTTCGGTATCAAAGACTTTGGGAATCCCTCAAAATCAGGAACATCCTGGTGGGCGTAAAGCGCAAGTGAAGGCAGTAGTGTCTCCTGCATTTTCATCTGAACCCTTGACCCATATTCTCTCTTGTCAAGCTGAAAAGTTGCTATCGGCAACCCTCTTTTGTGGGCAGCTATTGCGATTCGATGGGCTTCAGCTTGCCCGCTTGATCTGTAATAGACATTTAGAATAACTAGGATGAGAATGGAATTAAGCATGCACATCCCCTTTGCAATTCTCGAGAGCTTTGGTAAACCAATATCTGGCCAACCAATTGCGAGCATCGTAGCCATGGGCACTAATGTCGGCAGAATGTAGTGTGGCAACTTCGTGCCGCCTATCGTAAACAACACAAATACAACGATTGCCCACTTAGCAAGCCATCTTCGAATCAACGAATTGTCGTTGCCAACTGTATCCTTTTTTGGCCAAACGCTACGAAGCAGATAGGGCCATGGTGCAGCAGCGATTGCCAAGACAACCAGGTAATAGATTGGATGCGACCACCATGGAACGCTGTGAGCCACGTCTCCGCCCAGTAGCCGACCGATGTTCTGGCGAATCAGAAACTCATCCACAAAAGTCTCAGGTTCGCGTAAGTAAACTGGCAGATACCAAAAGCTGCAAACCAGAATTACGATTGCAAAATATCTGGTCCAGCCTTGCTTCAAAGATGTTCTCAAAGTTGGTTCGGAAATGTAAGTCCAGGCTACGACGACCAAAAGGACAACTACAGGGTACGGCCCCTTCGCCAAAACAGAAAATCCTAGCGAAGCTGCTGAAACCCATCGTAGCCAAGGCTGCCAAAGGAGCGAGCCGACAAATAGCAGCATGGCGGCCGTTGAAGTGAGCAGCATTACAGGATCGGTAATGAGCATGTTTCCCGTAATGGCAAATAAGGCGGTTCCAGCCAGTATCCATTGAGCGATTTCTCCGCGATCTCGCCCTTGAAGTCTTGTTACAAACCAGCCAACCAATGCGATGGTTCCGAGACTGCAAAGGACGGATGATAATCTCGGGCCGATGATGTCTCCGAAAGACAAGAGCATGGGGTTTGTAATCCAATAGACAAGGATCGGCTTTTCAAGCCATGGAACACCATCGAACATAGGGATGATCCAATCTCCGGTTCGGATCATTCGGTCGGAAACGGCGGCGTAGTAGCCTTCGTCCAGATCAAATAGCCCAGTCGTCCAGAACCAAAGGAATGGCAAAAGACAAAATCCCCATGCAACAATTCGTTGGCGGATGGCAGGATACATTCGTTAAAAGGTACCTGTTGACGACTCGGCAGGGCTTCGACCGAGGCTCTCAAAATAACAATGAGATGTCTCCCATGTTCGCCGAATCCAATCGCCATTTGGAGAAAGCAAAGGGAACCACCAAGCGCTTGGCCGAAATCCTGCTCGAAGTAGTCCTTTTGAACTGATAATGGCATTGCGAATGAGTTGAACTCGCTTCAGCTCGGCTTCTAGCTCGATTGACCTTCTGCGCTCGTGTGCCAATTCAATTTCTTTACTCGATGCAATTCCCTTTTGTCGTCGCACACTTTCGTCAATTTCCTTTTGCAAATGGTTGATTTCCGAAATTGAGTTCACGACATACTCAGTGAGTGTACGCCTCTTTTCAAGATCAGTTGAACTCGGTGTTTGCTCAAAAATTGCCTTGCGAAAATGATTGCCCTTTGTCATTTCCGATTCAACTCGAGTTGACTTGGCCAGCCGTAGCCTGCCATACAAAGTCATACGCTTGTCGTGCTCCGCTTGTAGTTTCGCAAGTGCGCCTGAAATTCGTTCGTGAATGGTTTCGTATTCCTTTGCCAATGCACTCCAAGCTCCACCAACATGCTGGTCAAGAAAGTGAATCAGGTCCACCGGCCGCCTCAATTCACTAAGTTCGGCAAGCAAAACACTCTGCTCCCGGGCAACGATCTCCCAACGAGACGAAAAACTAGCGGCGCAAACGTCTTCGGTTCCAAACGCCATTTGCAGTGGTTTTGGCAAATGAATCCAAGTTTTCAGGGAATCAAACGCTGTCCATGGGCAATAACGTATTCGCAATATTGGATTCCATTTTAGTCCAAATCCGGCTTCAATTAAGCCTTCGTGAAACTTAGAAGACTGTTTGGTATAACCGCTAGCACCTTCATGAAAAACGAACACGAACTCAGTCGCAAGCATTCCGATTAGCGTGATTGCTTTGCCGATTATCACGCAATTCGGGCCGAATTTTCGTTCGACGATCTCAGCTAAATCGGACACAGAGTTAATCGGCTTCTTAAACGAAGCAAAAAGTGGGTTCGCACCAGCTATGATCAATCCGCGCTTCCCAATGCGGATTGTTCCTCTTCCGTGCCCTGGGACGACCAAATCAAACGGTATAGCTCCCGTGCCAAAACGGTCTAGCTGATAGACTTCCGATCCGCTAACTGCAGAATCGTAAGCCGCTATCGCCTTTTCTCGCGAATCTGGTCCAAGGAATAGATCAAGCAATTTGAACCTATCTTGATTGCAAGTTGCGGTATTGAATAGAAGCAGCCGGCTTGTGCGAGTGACCTCGAGCGGGACATCTTCTCCTGCTACAAAATTGTATAGGGAAGGAAGCAAATCGCAATAGAAATCAGTTAGCGTTCCCCGTTCAGCGACGGCATAAGAATTGCAAACCGCTGTCCAAAGTTCGTTGGATTTTTCGATTGCCGAAGGTCTGGAGTTTTCGCCAACAGCTTCAATCGTGGATTCAATTGCCCAATCTAAAGTCTTTTGCAGTGGATCGAAAACGTCCAATATAGATACTTCGCCAGCAAGAGGAGCGTCTTGATCCAGGCTAACAATTCCTCGCCAGCCGAATGCCTCCGTTGCCTCATCTAAGACACCTGGCCGCGCTCGCGCCAACTTTTCCAATCGTGCCCCGGCCTGCGTTAATTCTTGCTTGGAAATAACGGTCTCGCTGCCAAAAATCGCCCGAAATTCCCCAGCGGCACTCCAAAGCCCGCGAGTTGTCGTGTCGTTATGGGGGAATGCCTTGAAGGCATTCTTTTCTCGTGCGCCAGACGGCAGCTTAGCAAAGAAATCCGTGTCGTGGACGCCCGCGACAAGTACTCTCTTGGAACCGATTTCCCGTAAGGCAAGTGCAGCACCGCCTTTCATAGGCTCGTCCCACAAAACAGTCTGTCCTAAAGCTAATAACGGCGCATCAGGAGCGATTTGATCTAGCTCCCGCAACGCATCTTTCAGGGAAAGACAATTAGACTCCATTAGATTATTCTTTAACTATACGTCGAAATCAACCTTGAATTGCACTAATTGAGCCGCTTAA
>JANNJE010000244.1:0-2540 GCA_031405735.1 Armatimonadota bacterium
GACAATGCCACCTCCCCCTCCTTGTTGAACTCCGGCTCGAGATTGAAGCGCTGCCAATTCTTTAGCTTCTCGTGAGAATTCTACATGGTCGCCTTTATGAGAAGGAGAAACCATTCGTGCCGTACTTGAATCTGGCAATGAACCAATGAATACTGCAATTCGCTTGTTGTCTTGGTCCCAACAAGTCAAGGTAATCGCCATTCTATTTGACTTGTTGACCTGAAGGACTAAGAGCGACTTTCGATACCGCTGCGGATCGCCTGATAGGATGTCGGGAATTCCACCAAAGCGCGCTCTTCCCTCCACTACTTTAAACTTAACTTTTGCAAGCTGCATCATCTCTGCTTCCTGAAGCAGTTGTCGGATAATCGAGGTGGATGCAACTGGCAGCTTCTCTTGCATGTTATTTGGAAAGTCGGAGAATACAACCCGCTGGTCAATGCCAATGGATGAAATTCTCCTTGCACCAATCGAATTTAAGAGTTTGTAGGTGGCTACGGCAACAGGGTGGAAATTCTGAATATATAGCAATTCGGCATTCATGGCCGCTTGTGATTCTGTTTGCAAGCGGGTTTGGTTTGCGAAGCGGTTTGCTTCGGCTTCTGCGAGTTCTGGCAATTGCCGAATTTCCTTCATTCTAGAATCGAGATTTGCTGCAATTTTTGAAGCGAAAAACTCTCTTTCAATTCGTTCAAACCTAGCACTCAAAGATGCTGATCTTGAAAGTCGCCGTTGACTGCCAACCTGCCTCCACTCTCCTCCGACAACAGTTGCAAGGTGCGAAAGGACTTCCTCTACGGGAGCAGATTCAAAATCGCAAACCACAGGCTCCTTTGCCAGGATCGGGTCGCAAGCAATGTCTATCTTCGATTGTTTTGCGAGTTCGGCGACCAGCAATTTAGCGTGAATCGCGTCGGAATGGACAGATACGGTCGGTTGCTGAATAGCTAGGAAAACGACTGCGAATAAACTGGTCACGTTTCCATGATAGCAAGAAATGGGCTGAGAAAAGCAAACCGAATCCGCCTAACACGTCGGATTACCGATTATGCAGACTCAAGCTAAATCCAATCGGGGCTGGGCCGGGATCGCTCTCCCGGCGGTTAAAACGAGAAGCTCCCCGCCGCATTCCCGTAACTACAATATCAAGGCTTCGGAACTCGCTTTTCTTTTCATCCCATTCGCTCTTGCCGTAGACTTTGGCTTCAATCCCGCGTGAACCGCTGGCAAGTGATACTCGGCCGACATATTCGATTTGCACGACTCCATCGGATGTGCCCAACGATCTCTTGGTGATCGTGGCAACTTTGACTTCATCGGGTCGCCATCGGTCGGCTTGCCCACGAACATTGTCAACAATCACCATTTGGCACATGCGGTTAACAATGGCAGTTGGCACTTCCTCTCTAGCAGTACTGGTTGGGACGAATGCGCGCGCTTGATCTACCCCGAACCAATTCTCATTCCATGCCCATTTCACATAGTCGGGAAACACTTCTCGATTCCCTGCAACTTCATCAAATCTTGCTCCACTCTTATCGCCGGGCCCTCGCGGGAGGTCGCGAACATTGACGCGCAAAATCAGTTCTCCGCTTATTCCGGGTGGATGCGACCACTTGAGGGCTGGCACTGGTTGATTGGCGTAGCCGTTCTCCTTGCGAAGAGTCTCCCATCTTCGCAAAGCCGTTTGCATTCGGGATCGGATGTCGCCGGCATCCCCCGAAGCAGCGAATCTGCCTTCCAGATACTCAGCATTTGGGCCGATCATATATATGCCCTGTTTGGTACCTGGATGGTGCCACGCTCCTGGCGGCATCGCCTCTCCAAATTTCTTGAAGAATTGATGTTCGGGGCGATCTTTGACGCGGTTCAAATTGCCCGGATCTTCAGGATAAAGCATATAGACCTCGTCAGCGACGGTAACAAATTCTCGGCTGAGTTTTTTGATTTCAGGGTCTGACCAGACCAATTGGCGTCCTCGAACGCCGTTGTTTCACGTGCATCCAAGCGGGTGTCCGTTCATCGTCCAAAACAGGATGGGACGTCCCAATCGTTTGGCTTCTAATACGGCTGGCCAAAATTCGTTTCTCCACGAAATTTCTTTGTAAGCTTGTTCTTTTGCGTCTGGCTGGATGAACTTGAGAAGGGATGCGAAATTCGTTGCTGTGGGGTCGTCAGCCTGTAAGTTGACAAGCGATGCTACAAGAATGGCGATGGCTACCATGAGACTATGGTAGCACTAAATATGTGGTTTGGGAAGGATTTCTACTTTCTCCTACAACCTAGGACGGGTTGCTATTTCAGCTATTCATTATGGGTGTTTTTTGTAGTGATGAATTCTCAACCTATACCGGCCTACTTCTGCGCAATGTGAAGATATTCGAGTTACTCCCTCCCCAACCCCCATAGCGGTTCACATAAGCTGTTTCTGCCAAGCATTCAAGTGCTCAGCTACCGATAGTGTCTCCGAAATCTCACTCAAAGGCACAAAGTTCGCAAAGGCATCGTTGCGTATTTTGCGGTCGCAAAGTGAGAAAAAC
>JANNJE010000245.1:0-1269 GCA_031405735.1 Armatimonadota bacterium
GTGGCGAACGCCACTGCTATCAATGCGAAGTTACCTAGTCGTCTTTTCATTCGATGTTCCTTGTGTAGCTTTGAGCTGAAATGTGTCTGCCAACTCAAATCTATAGGCATAGTAGCAAGTGGATCGTCACAAGATCGTCACAAGCATTTCGGTTAGATCGCTAGATCACTAGGCGCACTCCGCTCTTCCCCTACCCCTGCACCAGCATCTTCACAATCGTCGAATCTTGAAACCTCGCCGAGACCACCTTTTTCACAGTAAAGCTCAGCCCATCCCAAGTAACTGCATTGCCAACTGACGAGGAGTCATCGTATGGCACATAGGCAAGCCGCATTGGAAAGGACCGCGGCGTCTACTTCGGCGACACTAATTAAAGAATAGGCAAACCCACGAGTCAGCAATGCCACTATGGCGTTCCTCGCTGAGTGTTTGAAACTGGAAAAGAGGAGTATCGAGAGATCAGAAGTTACGGCCCAGCCTGATCCTGCGTCTGCAACGCTTTCAACAGCTTCTTGAACTCCTTCTGATATTTGGCGTTGTTCGTTTCCCACCCGCTGAAGTCAGGCACCCATGGTTCACGGACGTAGAAGCACCAATTCTGTTTCCATTCACCGGACTTCACCTTTTCCCGCGCCTCTTCCATCATTTCTTCGCTCAAGACGTGATCGTCAAGCCGAATGGGGAATAGCTTTGGAACTCCCGACTCTTGCTGCAACTTTAGGGCGACTTGGACCTCATGAACAACATTTTCGCGATAAATGGATCCGCGCGAACAGATCAGCAGAAGCTTGTTGTGTGCGCCGATTGCATGGTCGATCTGGCCACGCAAGCTTTGACCTCCTAGCGCGTGCTCTTTGTAATGCCAGCACGTGACATTGCTCATTCGAAGGTCTTCAAGGAGCTTATGGGCGAACTTCAGATCCGGCTCGCCGTGGGAAATAAAGCACGAGTAGAGCGCGATCGGTTTGGCCCTTGATAGTTCGAAAAGATCGTAGAGTGCCTGAACATCCTCTTCCGGGTCGGGGCTCGCGCCTTTGCGGTAGAGCATACGTAATAACTTGATCTCCAGCCGCGTATAGCCGCAGCCCTCAAGGAACACGTCGGGCAGCTTGTGGATACTTCGTTGTAGGGTGTGTCGGTCGAACAGACTCGGTCCGTAGTGGACTACGCTTTTGAGTCCTTTCGCTTCGTGGAGGTTGTTACAACCCGCGAAAACGGTCATATCAAGCTCTGCCCTTCTAAAGTCTGCTCCCGTCAAATCTGCGCCGC
>JANNJE010000246.1:0-7737 GCA_031405735.1 Armatimonadota bacterium
GTCGGCGTCGACTTCTGCTGAAGACCGACGGCGGCAAGAGAATCACGACAACCAAAACTGAAACGGATACCAAGACCGGTCATGTCATGAAAAAGACAACAACGACGACCGACTACACGGAACGCGAAGGACATCCCGACCGCAAAGAAAAGAAAATGGTGACCGAAGTCGAAGTTCGCGATTCTGGAGGCGAGGGCCAGAACAGAACCACTACAACAGAAGAAACAACCGCCAATGGCGGACGCAAAACAACAGTGACTAAAGACCCCGCTGGCAACTCGCCAAAGCGTACCGTGACCGTAGAAATCAAGAATGCCGACGGAACTTCCACTAAAACTGAGCACCACGATGCGCCCGGCAATCCCAAGAAGACGGAAACCGAATTAGGGTCCGACGGCAAACCCATCAAGACTACAAAGTGGAACGCAAAGGGCCAGAAAACTGAAGAAATCGAGTACGACAAAGACGGCAAGCCCGTCAAAGAAACAATGTTCGATGAAAACGGGAAGCCCTTCTTAGTTTTTACGGACTTTGACGAAAAAGGCAGGCCACGAATGGCAACCTCACATCACCCCAATGGCGTAAAGAGGATCGAAGATGACTTGGATGACATTGGTGGCACCAAGGAACGCCGCGAATACGATGATAAGGGACGACTCATCAGGAAAAGAGACAAGAACGGCGATGTCGAAACAATAGAGTACAACAAAGATGGCTCAATCAGGAGAGTCACAGTACGACATCCTGACGGAAGCAAAGACGAAACGGAATACGAAGACGGAAAGCCGAAACGGTCTATAAAACGAGACTCAGAGGGCCGTCCGATTTCAAATTCGCAAAATCCGTTTGGCGATCCGGGCAACATTTTGATCTGCGCTCCAAATTCGGCAGATGCAGGGCAATCTTTCCAACTTACAGTCGCAACTCTGACTGGCCAGGTCATTGCAAATGCGCCTGTAACAATAGATGGCGGAGCCATGGGCAAGATCGAAGCGACAACCGATTTGAACGGCGTCGTAACTGCAAAGGCACCGGACAATTGGAAGTCGGTGAAGATCATCGCGGGCGGTATCGCCACCTCAATGATCATCAATTCCCTTCGGCCTTCAGCTGGCTCACCTGCGTTATTGAATCCGCCGCAATTCGTTCAGCCAGGTTCGATTGTGAACATTCAGTGCAACGGATTCTCTGGAATGATTGATGGTCAAACGATAATGATCGGAAACAAGCCCGCGAAAGTACTCGCAGCATCATCAACTTCACTGAAGGTTCTTGTGCCCATCGAAACGGTTCCAGGGCAAACATCGTTGACAGTAACCACAAACGGCGACATTCTCACCGCAAATATTTGCGCGATCAAGTTGAGTTGGGATTCGAATCAGCCCAAGATGGTGGTCGGACAATCTTCCACTCAAACTCTGATCGTTGAAGGAACCGACCAACCTGTTAATATCTTCATCGAAGACCGAATGAACGACGCAGTAACGGTGAACAGCGTAGGCAAACTTCGAACGTCGGGCGGTGCGAGAAACACCGTGTCGGTAAAGTTTGTCGCTGATCGAGTGGGCAACTTCACTATCCCAGCAACATGCCCAACAGGCAACACCGAGTACGAAAAGGACCTCGAAAAAGCGGATGCTGCTAAGAAAGATGCGGCAGGTTGGAAAGATTCCGCCGACTCTCAAACCGATGACACCCTTAAGGAAAATTTCCGCAAGGCAGCATATCAAATGATGCTTGCCGCAGCAAACTGGGAAGCCGCCGCCGATGCCCGAATGAGGGGCAACGACGAAAAGGCGAAGGAGCTTGAAGCAGCAGCAGAGGATCGTGAAGAAGCCGCCAAGGCATACGCTGATGGTAAAGCGTCTCACGGCAAAGCCGCAGAAGCCTCAGCGAAAATGCACGAGAAAAACGCCAAAGACAAATAGCCTTATATCAGGAGAAGGAGAGAAAGGGAGCCCCGCGTAGCCGGGGCTTTCCCTTTGTGGCTTGGGCGTCCCGCCCATGATTCCGGTGATTTGGGTGAACTGGTTGATTTGGGTGAAGTTAGTCATCCAATCTTTTCGCGCCTTAGCTTTTTCTAACGCTCCCCGCAGGCATGCCATTGGCACTTCTGCGTAACTCGACAAGCTACAAGAACGTCCCACTACCGAGGCTGGCTGCGGCCGCCTGAACCGGAGGGAAATCATGTCACCGAAAATCCGAAACAAAGGCACTCAAAATGCTTGCCTCGCCCTGTTGCTCTTTGCCATCGCAGGCACCAGCATCGCCCAGGACGGCGTTTCCACTGCTGGGGCGGCGCGAACGAAGTTCCTAAGCGGATTGGGAATGATTCCCGCTTCCCGCGAGGTTATCGTTGAAGACTTCATCAATTACCACCGCCACGAAATCGGACGCCCGAGAGCTGGCGAAGCGGTTGCAATGGATGTCCGCTGGGACAGCGAGTCTGTGGGAACGGATGGGTTCGCGGTGCTTCAAATCGGCCTTGCCACTTCGCTCGCGCACGATAAACAGCAGCTTCGTCCCCTCAATTTATCCCTCGTCATAGATAAGAGCGGCTCGATGGCTGCGGCAAACAAGCTCACCCGAGTCAAATCTGCCCTCCAGACCCTTGTTTCTCAGCTACGTCCAGAAGACGTTCTTTCGATTGTGGTTTTCGATTCTGAAGCGCAAGTGCTTTTCCCTGCCAAGCGGGTGTCGGATGGAGAGAGCATTAAGGGCCTAATCAGGGAAATCGTGCCTGGAAGCTCCACAAATATCAACGCGGGCCTCATGCTGGGCTATCAGGAGGCGTTGAAAAACTACAAGAAAGATTCGACGAACCGTGTGATTTTGCTAACCGACGGAATCGCGAATCAAGGCATCACAGACCCCAAAACCATCGCCAGCGCATCACTGGGATTCAATGACCGAGGCATAGACCTATCTACCATCGGCGTCGGGCTTGATCTCAATAAGGATTTGCTCCGTGATCTTGCAAAGAGCGGGCGAGGGCTCCACCATTTCATCGCCGATTCGGAAGATGTTCAGAAGGTGTTCGTAAAAGAACTGCAAAGTCTGATTTCGCCCGTTGCGACAGAACCGAACCTGGAGATCGAATTCGGTCCGGGCCTAGTGTTGGACAAGGTATACGGCTACGATCCTCGATTGGGCGAACGCTCCATTAAGGTCAAGCTCGACAACATGAACAGCGGTATGACGCAGGTCGTTCTGGTTCGCTTCACGGCTCGTGCTGGGACTTCGGACAACTCAAGGCTGCCCGTGAAAGTGCGACTCAACTACTATGATCTGGAACGAAAAAAGCCGGTTGAGACGAGCGAAAGCTCTTTTGTCGCTCTAACTGGAGACGAACGAGTGGGCACGAAAGACGACTCATCAGTAGCAAAAAACTACACCATTGCAATGTTAGCTCAAGCAATCCATGACATGGCTGCCGATTGCGAAAGACAACGCATTCGTGAAGCCGAAAGCAAGTTGTACACCGCCATAACCTCTACGACTCGGAAATATCCAAACTTAGAAGACGAAGACATCAAGCGAACTCTAACGATTGCTCAAAAGTACCAGCAAGTTCTTAAAACGGAAAATCAAACGCGAGGCGAAGGGGATGATTCTCCCAAACCTGAGAAGGCAGCGCACGCGGATAACATCATTGCCAACGGTGACTTTGCCCTTGGGAATTGGGGCTTCGATTCCGACCGGGAGTACATCAAGCCGAGCCCGAACTGCCTATGGGGAGCGTATTATACTGTCGTCGCTGCTTTCAATTCGCCTGTCCAACTCCATACGAACGTCTCTGCACATCCTTTTTCCGCCCCCGGCGGCGGACAGGTGCTGTTCATGAATACAGGCGGCCACGACCAGTTCAGTATTTGGTCTGCGAAAGTGAAATGCAAACCAAGCACTAAGTACCGGATTAGCTTCCAAGAGATCGGACTGAGCGGGGGACCCGAATGGGTCAATTCGTACGAGATTCGTGTTAACGGTGCACGTAGCCAACCCCAACTCGGCGGCGACGGCAAGTATGTGGAAGTCACTTATGAGTGGGATTCGGGTACTTCAAAGAATGCTGAGGTATCCATCGTTCGGCTTCCTAAGGCGCACAGCGGGGGAGTCGTTGGTATTGCCAATATTGAGATGGTTTCGGTTCGGTGATATGAAAAATGGTGGTTCGGAACAGCGAATGCGACTACAGGTCCAATATGTCCTTGCTTGAGGATTCTGTCTGAGGCTCTTCGAGCATGTGGCAGAATGCCACTTTTACGACTCTGGATGCATCAGCCCGTACGTACCATTTTTGCGTTTGTAAAGGACTTCAAAGACCCCGTTGTCCTCATTCTTGAATACATAAAACGCCAGGTCAACCATTTCCATTTGCAATGCTGCCTCTTCTCGCGACATGGGTTTCAAAAGGAAATGCTTGTGCTCTGAAACGATGACTTTTGGTTCAGAGGCTTCTTCAGCGTGGTTTTCTTCTGCAAAAGCGGAAGGTACTTTGTGTCCGTTGCGTCGGTGGCGATCAATCAGGCGACCTTTGAATTTTCTTAGCCGCGTTTCGAGCTTGTCATGCAGACGATCAATTGCCGCAGCCATCGAGGCATCATACTCTTGGCCTCGAATCGTCATGCCATCCGCGAAAACAGTGATTTCAACTTGGTGGCCGAGTTTTTCTTCTTTGTGGACTAGCTCTAGCTTTTGCGCTTTGTTGAAATATCGGTCGAGCTGCCCCAGCTTTTTGACAGCATATTCTCGGTCCTTGTCCGAGACCGTTCCCTCTGCGTTTCGCACAACTACTTCCATTGTTTTCTCCTTAAGGAAATTGAACGATTGTGGCGACGGCGTAGGCAGCGATGCCTTCACTGCGCCCGATTGCTCCCATTCCCTCATTGGTCGTTGCTTTCAAATTTACTTGATCTTCTGATAGGTTCAGCTCTCGGGCCCAGAGTAACCGCATTTCGCTGGCCTGCCCCATGACTTTTGGAGTTTCTGCAACTACTGTAGCATCTATGTTTCGCACTTTCCAGCCCAATTCAGAGATCAACTTTCCTGCATGGCGCAAAAATGTGACCGAAGGTTCGCCTTGCCAGATCGGATCAGTATTTGGAAAATGGACGCCAATATCCCCAAGTCCAGCTGCACCCAAAAGCGAGTCAACGATTGCATGAAGAACGACGTCAGCGTCGGAATGTCCGTCTAGGGCTTGTTCGCCGGGAAAGTGAATGCCCCCTAGCATTAATTTTCTGGAACTGTCTGATGAAAACCGGTGAACATCGTAGCCAAATCCGGTTCGGATTTCTGGTGGGCCAAGCAAGGCTGCAAACCTCAACAAATCTGACGGGAGAGTGATCTTGAACGAATCGGCGTGGCCCTCTACAAGTGTAGGAACTCCTCTAATTGCCTCAATCAGTGCCATTTCGTCTGTCACAGATTCAAAATTTGTCATCGCAAATGCTTTGCGAAGTAGCTCAACGTTTGCGGCTTGGGGCGTTTGCATCGCTCTCAACGAATTTCTGTTCAATACTGTTGCCTGATGATCTGGCTGAACCAGTCGAACCGTGTCTGGAACACCAATGGCTGGTGCGGCGGCACCAGAAATTTGTGCAGCTTCAATCAGCCGATTCACGACCTCAGAATCCACGAATGGCCTTGCAGCATCCTGAATCAGAATGATCTCCGCGTCCGCCGGAAGTGCATCGAGCGCATTGCGCGAACTTTCCATTCTATGCGCTCCGCCGGCGGTCACGAATCGTGCCTCAGGCGCAATTTCTCGAAATTCTTCAACGGCATCGGGAGCACAAACAATTCCCACTCCTTCGACAAGTTTATGAGAAAGTAATGAGTCGTACGACCACTTCCAAATAGGCTTGCCTCGAACAAGCAAAGATATTTTATCGGCACCAAATCGGGTGCCTTTTCCGGCTGCCAAAATCGCGGCATATACGCTCATTTGTAAGCTCTATTCGTGTCTTCTCACTGCTCGCGAACTGGGATCGTTGTCTTGTGGAAGCGAATTCTGGGAATAACTAGAACCTTCCTCCTCAATTTCACCAAAAATCATCTTTCCTCGTTCGGTTTGAATGACTTGAATGACCGTCACATCAACAGTTTGGCCAACATGGCTCCTTCCATTCTCAACCACCACCATCGTGCCATCCTCCATATATCCTATTCCTTGGCCGGGTTGGCTGCCCTCTCGTACAATGGTCAGCGCCAAACCTTCAGATGGGAGCACGTTTGGCCGAATCGCCAAAGCTAAGTCATTTAGGTTCAAAACTCGTACCTGTTGAAGGCTCGCTACGCGGTTTAGATTGAAGTCGTTTGTTACAATATCTGCACCCATGGCGCGGGCAAGTCTAACTAGTCGAGAGTCCACTTCATCGCCTACATCAGGAGCCATCTTGTCCTGGGTGCCCACTTCGGTGGGATAATCCGCTTGGAGCATTCGCAAAACGTCCAACCCCCTTCTGCCTCTTTGTCGCCGCAGCGCATCATGGCTGTCGGCAATATATTGAAGCTCTTCTAATACAAACCTAGGTACATAAAGCTGTCCGTCTAGGAACCCGGTCCGGGCAATATCGTAGATTCTGCCATCAATAAGGATATTGGTGTCGAGAATCTTTATCCCGCGCCTCTTTGCCTGACCGCTCTCTTTCGCCCAAGGCAACACATCTCCCATCGAATGTAAAGCGTATACCGTTGCGCTAACGCAACCGAGCCAAATTCCAAACAATGCGACGAAGTGATATTGCCCTAAATTCAAAGAGCCTATCAATGTTACGATCGGTGTGCTTGCAATTAAGCCGCCAAAAATTCCCACAACAATATTTACTTTGTCGCCCCTGTCAAAGGCTTCCCACTTAACTCCAAAATACTCCCACAGTCTAGTGAGTCGGGAGCCAACTAGTGCTCCAACTACAATGCCTAGAAAGACGCCAGTGGCAATATTAGAAAAGCTTGTCGCCGCGGGATAGATTTGGGGAGGTCCCGTTGGATTTTCGATTTTGGAATTCCAATCGTATACCTTCTGAACCAAGGTCGTGCTGCCGAAACCGAATCCAACTCCGCTTGCAATCGCAAACAGGGCAATAAATACTTTCTGGCCCCGAGTCAATTCGTTGTCTCCTTCTTCGTTTTCGTGGTACGCAGTACTTGGACCCGCGTCTGATCAAGAAATGTAAACAGAAACGCATCCTCGACGGAACCCTGAGCCAACTTTATATGTCCAGGCGTCACCGCCAAATCTGAACGAGTTGAGTCAATGCCAAACCACTCCTTTCCATCCCAAGATTCGACCCAAGCATGATAATAAAATGCGTTATTGTGATACACAAGTCCACTGACCAATTGAGCAGGAATTTTTGCGGCTCGCAACAAGCTCGCGGTAAGAATTGCGTAATCGCGGCATACTCCCTCTCTTGTAAGAAGAATCTCAGTTGCATCCCGTAAGACTCCAATGCCCGCATTTGGGTTCATCATTTTATTGACGGCTATTCCGAGACGTTTTGCTCCCAAAATCGGCGATGTTTCTTTGCCTAGAATTTGGATAGCTCGTTTTTTCAATGTTGGATCGTTGCTCGCAATGTGGAGTCCGGGCTGAATCCAAGCTGGCTGCGCCTTGGCTGGCGGCACGCTCGTCGTGCCGAAGATGGCGGTGCCCAGCGTCGGCTGGACCGCCTACTTCGCCGATCCCGAAGGCAACGCCTTCGGCATCATGCAATTTGACCCTGCGGCTGCATG
>JANNJE010000247.1:0-11169 GCA_031405735.1 Armatimonadota bacterium
GTTCGACCCCAGGCTATTCAGCTTTGATCCCTCCGGGATCGGGAAGCAAATGACAGCACTAGCATTATTGGCAGCAGTGGCGGGATGCCAAACTCCGAACAGTCCGGCACCCTATGCTCACACGACCTCCGGCAATCCACAATCCACAATCCACAATCCAAAATCAACGACCCCAGACCCTCAAACCTATACTCAGGGCAATACGCTTTCCGATTCCCAGAACCCTAAACCCAATACCCTGAGCCAAACCCTTCCCCCAGACCCAAACGTATCTCGCGTCCTTGTGGTGATCAACGAAAACAGCCCCGATGCCGTTGAAATCGGGAATTATTATGTTCAGCGAAGGCAAATTCCATCAGCCAATGTTTTGCGAATGAAGTTGCCGGTTCACTATCGCTTTCCAGAAGAGAACTTCCAATCTCAAATTGCCGATCCGATCCGCGCAAAAATCAAATTTTTGAAAGACAAAATTGACTTCATCGTAACGACGCGCGGTTTCCCTCTGGCGTTTGTAAATGAAGACCGGCGGTATTCCGTAGATGCTTGGATCATGGCTATGAATTTGAAATTGGAGGCCATGCCTCAACAACCGTCGCAAGATGACTTTCGACGGTGTTTGAATCCATATTTGGGCAAGAATGAGTCGTTTTCAGCAACGAAGTATGGTTTCTATCTAGTCACTCGGCTCGATGGATTTTCGGTTGCCGATTGCAAGAAGCTTGTTGACAATTCGCTAGCCGCAAAACCAGAGAAAGGGCCGTTTTTGCTGGACGGCGATCCCACAAAGCCGAACGAGCAATACACGCTTCTGCCTCAGGCTCTAGAAAAAGCAGGCGAGATATTGGAGCAAAAGAAATTTGTCGTGAATCTTGATACAACGAGAGTGTTCTTGAGCTCCCGAGAGCCTGTTATGGGCTATGTGACTTGGGGAAGCAACGATGCTTCTTATGACAAAGCCATCTATCGCGGCATCCGCTTCAAGCCGGGGGCGATCGCAGAAACCTTTGTCTCTTGGGGAGCGAGAAGGCTCACGTTTGAGGATGTCGGGCAAAGCATGATTGGCGATCTCATTCAGTCTGGAGTCACGGGAGTCAAGGGCTATGTGAGCGAGCCGTATTCAATTGCACTTGCACGCCCTGACGTTCTCTTTGACCGTTACACGGGCGGTTTCAACCTGGCAGAAAGCTTCTACATGGCGTCGCCGCTTTTGAAATGGAAAGACGTAGTCATTGGCGATCCGCTCTGCAACCCTTATCGAAAGAAATGATTCATCTTTTGGCTGTTCTTATCATAGGTGGTTCGCAGACGGCCACGATCTGCATTGATCCTGGGCATCCTTCAGAAATTGGCAGAGGAACAAAGGGAAAGCACATTTCGGAAATTCATGCGAATTGGCTTGTTGGCCAGGAGTTAGGGCAATTGTTGAAGGACAAAGGATACAAAGTTGTCTTTACAAAATCTTCTGAATCCCAATACATAACTAACCCAAAAAGGGCAGAAATTGCAAACAAAGCTAAAGCCGATCTCATGATCCGATTGCATTGCGACCACGATACAACTTCTCGCGGAATTGCAACCTACTTCGCGGACAGAAAGGGCACAATCGGCGGAAAAACTGGCCCAACTGATGACGTGCTAAAGCGTGTCAAGCCAATGGCAAAAGCATTTCACAAATTCCTGATTGAGAATTTGGATGGCCTTTTGAAAGATCGCGGATTGAAAACGGATCGCCAGACAAAAGTAGGGTCGAAATACGGTGCGTTGATCGGCTCGATACACAGCAAATGTCCTTCGATTCTGGTTGAAATGTGCGTGCTATCGAATCCAGAAGATGAGAAAGTAATTTCGAGCAAGAGTGGGCGCACAAAGTTGGCAAAGGCGATTTGCTTAGCTTTGGAATCCATCCCAAAACTTGCAAATTCGCGTTGAGGTCACGCAGCCTCTCTTCTCAACAAGAACAGCAGCATGGGAGCCCCAAGAAGCGCGGTGACAATTCCTACTGGCAACTCTGCACCCGGAACTGCCCATTGAGCCAAAATGTCGCTCAACGTGAGCAGGGCGGCCCCAATGAGCCCAGAAGCGGGCAACGAAACTCGCCAATCTACGCCGACAATTCTCCGCGCAATGTGAGGTGCCACCATTCCCAAGAATCCAATAATTCCAACGATTCCAACAGCAACAGCCGTCATGATTGTGCCAACCGCTAAAACGATAGGTTTTAGGCGATGCGCGTTCACTCCGAGGCGAATCGCTGTTTCTTCGCCAACGGCAAAAACGTTGAGATTTCGAGTTTGGCGATACAGCATGAATCCGCCTATGATCAAGACAATCCATAGGATGGGAAGACTCGACCAATACATTGGGGTCATTGAACCAAGCAGCCAACTGAGAACTCTGTTCGAATCTTGGCCCGCGGCGAGAAGAACGCATGCAACCAGAGCAGAAAGCATAGAGCTAATGACCACGCCTGATATCAGTAGTCTTTGCGGGTCAATAATTCCTTTCACTCTTGCCATCGCAATGACCAACAAAAGCGACGCAAATCCCGTTGCAGTTGCGCAGATAACGATTCCTGTTCCGCCGAAAAGTCCTGATACGCCTAGAGATACGGCCAGTGCTCCACCGACAGCAGCACCGGATGAGGCACCGACAACATATGGCTCGGCAAGCGGATTTCTGAAAAGGGCTTGAAAGGCTGAGCCAACTATGCCTAACACCATACCAACTCCACAGCATGCGATTGCTCTCGGCAATCTTAGGCTCCAAACAATCAGGCCGAGTGAATCGGGTTCTTGATTCGGACCTCGAAAGATGGTTGAAAGAACTTCGCCAATTGTAAATCGAACTGTAAATGGAGCTTCGGCATCTGAACTGCCAAGAAACACATGAAGCAATATTGCCCCAATCGCAAGCCCGAAGAGCGCTATAAGTCGGCCACGAATTTTTGATGAACGCTGGGACATTGGCAGGAAGCAATTATGACGCTTGGTATACTCATTTCGTGCAGCCCAAGCCATTTGCGAGCCGAGTCCGAGACCTAAATCCATCTCCAACATTAGCGATAACTGCCAGAGCCGCGACGATGCGGGCAAATGGCCTGGATGTAATTTCCTTTGCAGCAGGCGAACCCGATTTTCGCACCCCATTGCCGATCATTGAAGCAGCCCATGAGGCGATGCTTGCAGGATTTACCAAATACACGAGCGGTTCTGGAATCATGGAGCTTCGAGAGGTTGTGGCAGAAAAGTTTCGCCGCGAAAACGGAATTGAAACTTCTGCCGACCGAGTTGTAATCACTTGCGGAGCAAAGCACGCTCTTGTCAACGCGATCCTAACTCTTGTTGAGCCCGGCGATGAAGTGATTATCGTTGCGCCATATTGGATGAGCTATTCCGAACAGGTTCAGCTCGCTGGTGGGATTCCAATTTTAGTTCAGTGCGAGCCTGAAAGCGGTTTCATTCCAGATCCTCAGGAAATCGCAGCGGCTATTACTACAAAGACCAAAGCAATAATGATTTGCTCGCCTAACAATCCAACTGGAGCAGTTTGGCCGAAGAATATCATTCATGAAATCGCTCAAATTGCCGGCTCAAATGGCATTTGGCTAATATCTGACGAAGTTTATGAAAAGTTGATTTATGAGGGCGTTCATTACAGCCCGGCAGGCCTCGATCCAGAATTCGCGAATTGCACAATTACGATTGGCAGCTGCAGCAAAACCTTTGCAATGACGGGATGGAGAATTGGGTACATGACGGGTCCAAAACAAGTCATGTCTAAGATAGCGTGCACGCAGGATACAATCAGCCACCCAACGTCTTTCGCCCAAAAAGCCGCGATTAAGGCTTTTGAAATGGGAGATTCATTTATTCATGAGGTGCTTCCAGAATTTCGGGCGCGACGTGATTTAATGCACTCGCTCGTGAATCAAATTCCAGGAGTTTCCGCTGCCCTGCCTCAAGGTGCATTTTATGTTATGGCAGACGTCACTGACCACTTGACTGGAAAGTGCTCATCGGTTGACGAATTGGCAGAAAGTTTGCTGCAAGAAGCTCATGTGGCTCTTATCCCAGGTTCCGTATTTTCTGCAAATTGCTTTTTGCGTTTGAGTTACGCAACTAGCCGCGAACAGATCGAACGCGGAGTTGGTCGAATAAGTGAAGCCTTGCAAAGATTGACCGTATGATTCCGATAGCTATTCCACTTCAAAGTAATGACGCATTTCAGATAGCTATGCGCCACAGATCGGCTGCTTCAAATGCCATTACCGATAGTTATGAGCGTCTCGAATTCTTCGGTGATTCGGTGCTTGGAATGGTTATCGCGGAGTATCTCTACATTCACCATCCTGATTGGGATCAAGGAATGCTTAGCAAGGCTAAATCGAGCGTAGTCCAAGAAGGTCCTCTTGCAGAAGCCGCTCTAGTGCTTGGCCTTGACCAGTACATCGAACTTAGCAATAGCGAAGATTCAACTGGAGGTAGAAATCGAGCTTCGATCCTTGCTGATGTGTTTGAAGCATTGCTTGGTGCCATCTACTTGGAATCTGGACTTGAAGTGGTTCGCTGGTTCATTCTGGAGCAACTTCATCCTTATTTGAAAAACGTGAGCACGGGCGATGTGAGTCCTAACGATTACAAATCAAAGCTCCAAGAGATCGCTCAAGCCACTTGGCACAAGACGCCGATTTATCGGCTTTCAAGGGAAGCTGGGGTGGCACATGAAAAAAGGTTTACTGTTCATGTGATGTTTGATGAAGAAGTCATGGGCGAAGGAGCCGGTCGTTCCAAAAAGGAGGCGGAGCAATCCGCTGCCCAAGATGCGCTGCAGTTGATTTTGAGAGCGCAGCAAGCGCGGGAATCGGCTACGAATTTGTTTGATTTCTAGGACTATTTACCAGAATTAGACCTATTGCGGAGTTTGGCACAGGAACTGCCACACAATGTAGTCGTCGAAAGAGACAAATCAATTGTTTTTTCAATTGGAAAAAACTTGGTTTTCAGCAGAGAAGACTTATTGTAGAAGTTAGGAGAGAGTAGTGAAGTTTCTAAAGATTTGGATTTGCATGGCCGCCGTGGCCGCGAACGCATCTATAGCCGTAGCCCAAACCGACCCCGGCGCATTCCTGAATCGGCTTTGCGCAACTACGCCATCGCTGATTGTACATGTAAAGCAAGACACAAAGGTTATGGACCGTTATGCAAGACACTTTGCAATGAGCGAATCAGAGGTGGTCACTTATCTCAGATCACTTTCAGTTTCGAAGACCGACGAAGACGGGCTTTACGTTGTCTATGGCGCACCGGAAACTGGACTCCTTCGTTCTCGAGTGATGAAAATCAAAAAGGGCACAAAGGTTTGGGTTGATCAAACTGGTGAAGTCGTTTTGCTTTGGCATTGCGGAAATCCAGTAACCCGGGGCCCGAGCGTGCCTTATGACGCTAGCAAGCCGGTGGCAAACCCAAACGGAACCTCTATGGACCAACTTCGGGAAGTGCCGTTGCAAGCTCCCACTAGCACGATGCAAGCTAACATGAGCATCTTGGGCGAGCCTTCAATTCCTGAAGTGCCGATACTTCCACAGACGAATTTAGACATTCCAATTGTCACTAGTAGCACAAATCTTGGATTCCTTAGCGTTCTGCCAGTGCTGGGGTTAATTACGAATACTAATCCGCCAAATGCTATTCCCGAACCTGCGACCCTTGCAATCCTTTGTATTGGAGCAAGCGGATTGATCATGCGTAGCCGAATGAAAAACTCATCGAAAATATAGATGGTTGACTCTGTCTGTAACCTAAGCCCCAATCTCTATGAGATTGGGGCTTGGTTCTGCATTTAGCGATTCATGGCCGGTTTCGATTACAGTTACAATGTTCTCGATTCGAACTCCCCATTTGCCTTCAAAGTAGATTCCCGGCTCAATGCTAAAGCAATTGCCAACTTCAACAAGCTGTTTGTTGCCTTCAACCATATAGGGTTCTTCATGAACTTCCATGCCGATTCCGTGCCCCACTCGGTGGCAGAAATTGGTTCCAAATCCCGCTGCTTCTATGACTGATCTTGCGGCCCGGTCAATGCTCTCACTTGAAACGCCCGGCTGGATTGCATTTCGGGCGGCGATATGCGATTGAAAGACGATTTCGTAAATTGTCTTCATTTCTTCGCTCGCCCTTTCGCAGCAAACCACCCGCGTAATATCGCTCTGATATCTCTCGAAATCGCAACCGAAATCCATTAAAACGATATCGCCGGATTTCATTTGCGTTGAATCAGTAATATGATGCGGTTCGGCGGAACCAGAACCGACTGCAACCGTGCAAAACGTCGGCGCACCGCCACGCGAGCGGATTTCTTTGTGCAATATGTCTTGGATTTCAAGTTCAGTTATGCCTGGTCGAATCGCCGCATAGGCTACGGGGAGCGATTCATCTACAATCTTTGCCGTCCGCTGCATTTTTTCCAGTTCATCTTCACCCTTTTTTCGGCGAAGGTCGGACAGTGCTGATTGTCCAATTACAAACTTTGCTTTTGGGAGCGACTCTTGCAATCTGAGAACCAAGTGAGCTGGCATATCCATATCAATGGCTATCGTTCCGGAAGAAAACTCCCACTCACTCGCCAATTGGCAAACAAGGTCAAACGGATTCTGGCTGTCGTCCCAGGGGCGAATGTCTTTGATTCCCGCCCTTTTGGCTTGCGATGCACTCAGAGCCGGGCAAATCAGAGTCAATTCCCCAGTTTTCGAAACAGCCAAGCTCATAAATCGCTCATGGCTCCCTTCAAAAAAGCCTTGCAGATAACCCATGGTTACAGGTGAACATCCAAAGAATACGTCCCAGTTTCTTTGAGCCAGTTGTGTCGAGAATCTGTCAATTCGATCAGTGCTTGAGCGGACCATAAGCCCAGTATAGCCAGGCGGTGGGTAAAATCAGCAAGTTGGCGGATCGTCTAATGGCAGGACAGCGGTTTTTGGTGTCGCCAGTCTAGGTTCGAATCCTAGTCCGCCAGCCACTTCGTTTCGGTGAATTCGGAGTAATAGTCCTCTAGACCCCGATTCTTCCCTTCAATGGAGGCTTTACTGGAGGCGGTGGACTGCCACCGCGAGAATTCACGTCTTCGTCGTCGCTCATCACAACCCCCGAAACGTCTTCGCCTTCCATCTCGTCTTCGCCGCCTTCCTTAGTCGAGACCCGCAGCCACTTTGCGACCAAATCATCGCCTAGCGATGTTTTCATTCGGGTCGTTTTCTTGTCTGGCGCACTTTCTAATCGGAGCCAATCTGTTTCGACATTGAACTCTGCGCGAGTTGTCCAAATATGCCTCCACCGCCCGCCCGCCATATCTTGCCTTGCTTGTGGCGAACCCGTGATTACGGCGTGGCGCGAACCTTTTTTGTACCAGTATTCAATCTTTTCTGCCAATATCTGAGTTGGGTAATTGCGAGCGTTGTTTTGACGCAGTTCCTCGTCCTGTTTCTTTTCGTCAGCCGTTTTAGGGGCTGGTGGACGGGCGCCTGCGATCGCTTCGGGAACCATTGGCCGAAATGGCGGAATCGTTGTTTCTTCAAGCTTCTCTTGCTCTTTGGGCTTCACGAGCATCGCGACATTTCCAGTCAGTTCTGCACGGCGTTCTTTTCGAAAGACGACAGCCTTCTCGCAAACCATGTTGCTTCGGCCAGAAAAATACTTAACGTTGCCCGTCGCTGTGATAACATCGGTCTTGGTATTGTGCTCGACTAAATCCGCGGTCAAGATTACTTCGCCGTCGCTCGCCCATCCTTTCCTGAAAATCTGAACATCGCCCTTTCGCTGATAACCGCCCCCCCTGACGCTCCAAGGCTTCTGATTCGTAGACTGAATTCCCGGTACATCTTGAAGATTCGCGGCGAGGTCGCCAGTCCACTCGACTGGTCCTGCGGATGCCTCATCTTTCATCGGAAGGTACTCAAAGTGTTCTGCAACTATCACTCCGCCGTAGAACTTCCCTTGAACTTTGCCCGATGACTCGATGCGCCTCACTTTTTGGTAATACAGAAATGCCTCGGTACTTAGGTCAACGTTTTCGTTCCAAAATCTTGCGCCTTGCTGCATAGAAAACAGCTTCGTTGGTTGTGCATAATTGCCGCGCCCAGATTCGAATTGAAAGTTGCCTTCTTCCGTCGCCATCTGCCCATTTCGTATATTGAACAGCTCTGTAAGCTGCCGATCCCTGCGAATTTCGACCCTTTCGACATCGCAAGAAGCGATTTTCTTGGATTCGTCAAAAATGTCAAAGCGAACATTTTTCATGCGAACGCCTACTTCTTTCGAAGGGTCGGCATGCGCCTTACGACGATAGCTAGCGAACGGATCAAGCGATACAAACCACTGGAAATATGTGATAAGCGTGATTGCCCCAAAAACAATGCTCACCGCTAAGAGCAACTTCTTCAGACCTTTTGAACTACGGAATCGTGACATCGCGTCGAATAACCTCGTTGGGCTGAGTCAGCGTTACAACAATGTCTGGAGCGGTTGAGGCACCCTTTGAAGCCGAAATAGTATACGTTCCTGGAACAACAAAGAACAGATACCTGCCATCAGCACCGACATTGAATACGCGAACATCAGACCCTCCTTGTTTCAGACGTACAATCGAGCCAATTGCTCCGCCAGGAGCGGTAACAACGCCCCAAATGTTATAAGGGATTCCCGGAGGATTTGGGTCGCTAGTCGGAGTAATCAGAATATCTCCGACGTCAACAACTCCACCCACCGCTATGTTGGGTTGAGCACTAAATTCAGTTCGAAAAAACCCTGTAGCTCGAACATCGCCAACAATCCCCCAAAAAGCCGTTTGTGTCGCGCTGGAATAGGCGACATCAATTAGCGAAAATACGCCTGACAAATTCGTTTGCCCGATTCTTCCACCAAAACGGACTATTGCTCCAGGCACGATTGCATTTGTGGTTGCATCTCGCACAACGCCTGTCAGAGTCACTCGTTCTGGGCCAACCCAAAGGTCCCCGACGTCGGTGTTTCCGTCTACCGGTCCGATACTGAAAACCCATGCTGGTGGAAAGCCGTTATCAACAGTCAAAGCGGTTGTGCCATTTTGAGCCGCCAATGTGAACGAGCCATCGGCTAGCGAAGTGGTGGTGGTTGCGCTAGCGATCTGAACGGTTGCTGCCGGATTCGGCGGACCGCCAGTCGAAACATTCAGAACACGTCCAATCACAGAACCGCTCGAAGTGCTTGGACCGGTTCCTGCGCATCCTACAAGCATTACGCAGGCCAAAAAGAGCCAAATCCTGCCGATCACTGTCCGGTCACCTGGAATTGGAAATTTTCAGTTGAAGAATCGGCTCGGAAATATGTTCGAACTGGTCTAGTAACCCGGTTCCATCTAATTTGCCCAGCCTTACGATAGGAAAACGAGGGCAATCGTCCTTGAATCACATCAGTGCGCAATTCGTAGATTTTAGAAGGTTGAAGGCCGTCGAATCGTACGTTGAACGTCTGCGTTGATCCAATGGCTCGAATGTCCTTGTAGGCAGCATTTCCAACAATCGCCGCTTGTAGCCCAAATGTTCCTGGAGGTAGCCCTGAGTCTTCGCGCGGATCAAAGTTACTTGTTGCCGTGGTGCTTTGCCCAAACAACACTTGAGTTGAATGGCCTTCGCGCAACGCCCGAACTCTCATCACATATTTTGGATTGTTCGGAACTGACGCAACAGAGTTCGAAATTCTACTAAAGGCTGTGGTAGGCGTAAACAGCAAAGTTACGCCTTCTGCAATCAAAACACGAATGAAACAGGCGGTGCCCGGATTGAATTGTGTCGCCTCGATCATCGTGCCGGTTTCTGGTGCGCCAGTCGCCGCATCATTGGGACCTGGTGAAAAAGTGAAGAACGTTGTACCGATGTCCGACCCGACAGCCTCGGACCAAAGCTTTGGAGTGTCAGCAGCGTGAATTACCCGAACTGAATCAGTTGTCAAAGTTTCGTTTGTGGGGTTTGAAATTAGGTTCCAGCCAGGCCTAAGGGCAACGGCGATTGGAATGTTTGGCGATGTTCTCCCTGGAATCGTTACCGAAGCAACGTTAGGCAATCGAAGGAAATAGCCCATTCCGTGCTGCAACATTCCCGTGTCGGGCGCAATGTCGTACCTTGCTTTGGAGCCATTCCAACGCGCTACCAATACTTGCGATTCCGCGATTCCTAGCGTCTCGGAAATCGAACTCGAATATGGATCAACTGAGAGTCCGACAGTCGAGAGCCCTTTGGGAATTCCAACGCCGAATGACTGGCTTGCGTCGCCTTGATCAAGCCTAAGGTCGAGTGCAATTGGCCCTGGCCCTTTGTTGAAAAACCGCTCTAGAAGTACTGTCTCCACCGTTGAAACTGTTCGTATCACCTCGATTTTGCAACGGTTGCTGTTTAGATAGGCTGGCGTATCAATTCGAGCTCCGAACGCACCATGAGTGATCGGGATATTGTCTACGACGGTCACTCCATGAGTAAGTCGAACCCGTAACGAACCCAAATCAGTCCCGATGAAAGTTCCATAAAAATCATTTGGTGTTGGATTGCTTCCTGTTGCTACTGCACCAGCAGGAATGTTTACGCGCGTAATTTTGTCTTGGACCGGAATATCAATCACAGTTCGAAATGGCTCGCCAGCATAGAAGTTGGGGATGTTCGGAGTGACCGATCCGTATGCCCCTGCAATGTCCATTCGATCTTCTTGGCTGCTTGGGAAAATTCGGTCAAATAGATCACCCCAAAAGATGGGGTAGCTAGTGCCGCTTAGCAGGATTTCGTTTCCTCCTGGCAAAGTTTCAAACCAAGTTACGGGAACGTCGAAGACGCCAAAATCGGGCGAGCTGGGAATCGGTGGAAGCGGAATCGGGTGGCAAATGAGTTTTTGGCCGAGTGTATCTTGAGTGTGCAAGATGAATTGACGTTTGAACCATTCCGCAAATGAGCGGCCTTCCAAAGTTGCACCAGCAGAACCAGCCAAGCTATCAATCACTTCTTGGGACTTTGTAATCAAACCTGGGATATCGCTCAAAAGTGATGGCTGAGCATAAACTGCCGCATTCAATGTTGAGGCAAAAGCCGGGTATTCGACAAGTGCCTTTTGCCACGCCGATCCTGCCATTTGGTAACGAAGCAAGTACACCCCT
>JANNJE010000248.1:0-2795 GCA_031405735.1 Armatimonadota bacterium
CGGCTGGATTGAAGAGGAACTAGCCTCAAAGGCTTAATAAACATGGTGGAAGCTCAAGAACGAACATCGAATTGGGAAACCAGGCTACGCTCACGATTGGAAGTACTAACGGGACATCGCAAGGTCGCTCTGGAAGCGTTCCTAGCCGTAGGTTGGCCTACTGTAAAGGACGAAGAGTTTCGATTTACCCCTCTTCGTGCGTTGCAAGATTTAGAAATTACAGAGTCCGTTCAATCTGACATTTCGGCGCAAGAACTTGAATCACTTGTTGGATTTAGGCTCAATGGTTACCGATGCGTTTTTGTGAACGGCCAGTTTTCAGAGTTGCACTCCCGAACTCCAAATACTGAGTCGGTGCATCTTTCAATCATTGAAGCTGATTCTAAGTTCGAATCCATTGCTTCTTATGAGGGCAAATTAGGAACTACCAATGACGACAGATTTGTAAATCTGAATGCTGCCCTTTGTAGTGAAGTAGCAATTTTGAAAGTTGATGCCAAAACGGAAGTTGAAGAACCTATTCATTTCATTTTTCTTTCGACGTCTAAGGAAGCATCAGATTCTCACACAAGGATTCAGATCGAGCTTGGCGAATGTGCGAGGGCGACAATCGTTGAATCGTACATAGGCAACGGATCCGTCCACTTTTCAAACGCAATTTCTGAAGTTACTCTTGCGCGCAATGCGTCGCTCCAGCACATTCGTTATCAAAACGAAACTCAAGAATCTTTTCATATCGGGCAAGTTTGGGTTCATCAAGAAGATGATTCGAATTACACTTCCATCAACGTTCAGTTTGGAGCGGCAGTTGGGCGAGTAGACATCAATGTTTGGGTCAACGGCGAGCACACAGAAACTCGGCTTGATGGAACGTATGTTGCAAATGGCACTCAACTTCATGACAATAAGACCCGAATTGACCATGCGAAGCCAAATTGCCACTCATTTGAAGTCTATAAGGGAATCTTAGACGATGAGGCACACGGCATTTTCAATGGCAAGATATTTGTATATGAAGATGCGCAGAAGACAGATGCGAAACAGACTAATCAGGCATTGCTACTCTCTCCCAAAGCGACGATCAACACTAAGCCTCAGCTTGAGATTTTTGCTGACGATGTGAAATGCACGCACGGCGCGACAATAGGCCAAATGCGTGACGATCAGCTTTTTTATATGCAAGCAAGAGGCATCCCAGCAACAGAGGCAAGGGGCTTGCTCGTCTATGCTTTTGCCGCAGAGGTTTTGGAGAAAATAGAAATCGAAGAATTGAGAACGCACTTGGAAAAGTTGCTGTTCGCAAAACTTGAAAAGTAGCTGGAGCCAAAATGTCAAGTATGCCACTGGAAATCAACTCCAATTTGGCCGAACCTTTCGACCTCGAAGCAATTAGAGAACAATTCCCTGTGCTTCGCGAGCAAATCAACGGCTACATCCTTGCATACCTCGACAATGCTGCTAGCGCGCAGAAGCCTTGGCGCATGATCGAAGAGACAACTCGCTTCCTGAGCCACGACTTTGCAAACGTACATCGTGGAGTTCACAAACTCAGCCAAAGGGCTACCGATCAATTTGAAGCTGTTCGCAAGAAGGTTCAAATTGTGCTTAATGCCGACTCTGAAGACGAGATTATTTTTACGAAAGGCTGTACTGAAGGATTAAATCTTGTAGCCCAATGCTGGGCGGAAGAAAGACTGAAACCAGGCGATGAAATCCTTGTCTCGACTCTAGAGCATCATTCGAATCTGGTGCCTTGGCATTTGGCAGCAAAGAAGACGGGAGCAGTAGTTCGAGGAATCCCGATCAATTCGGAAGGGGAAATTGATTTTGAAGTATTTCGAAGTCTAATTACTGATAGAACCAAAATTCTGGCAATTGTTCATGTGAGTAACGCAATTGGAACCATCAATCCCGTTAAGGAAATGATCGCTGAAGCGAGAAGAGTAGGCGCACTTTGCGTGGTGGACGGCGCACAAGCTGGTCCGCATTTGCCGATAGATGTGCAAGATTTGGACGCCGACTTCTACACTCTCTCCTGCCACAAAATGTACGCTCCAACAGGGATAGGAATTTTGTATGGCAAGATGAAACATCTTGAGTCAATGCCTCCATACCAAGGTGGCGGGAACATGATCGAGCAGGTTGAAGTTGACTCTTCGACGTATGCCAAACCCCCTTCAAAGTATGAGCCAGGAACCCCTAATATCGTTGGCTTTATCGGTTATGGAGCGTCGCTCGACTATCTAGCTTCACTTGGAGGCGGCGGTGAGAACTGGAAGAGAGAGCATTTTGTTCGTGCTATGAATTCTATTGCTCAACATGAGCATGAATTGCTCAAATATGCCGAGAAGCAGTTTGCAAATCTGGAGAGCGTAAGAATCATTGGCAGGGCGAAGCAAAAGGCTGCAATTGTTTGCTTTGACGTCGAAGGAGTTCACGCACACGACGTGGGCCAAGTGTTGGATACTTATGGAATCGCCGTTCGAGTGGGGCACCACTGTTGTCAGCCGCTTATGAAGCACTTCGGGCTCGTTTCAACTACCAGGGCTTCGTTTGGACTTTATAACACACTAGAGGAGATTGACCGCCTAGCAGAAGCAGTAGGCAAAGTCAAGGGGATGTTTGCATGAACCTTCCTAGGCTGTCCGCCATCGCGATTCTGGTCGTAGTTGCATCTTCGCTGTGGCTTGCCGTAAAGGTTGGTTCGTCACCCGTTATGAAGCTCGCATTGTTCCTGTTTGGACTTTCAATTTGGTATGGCATCCTAACTTATTTGCGGGAGTTGCTGGAGAAGC
>JANNJE010000249.1:0-20606 GCA_031405735.1 Armatimonadota bacterium
CCGAGAGAATTGTAGCCCCCAAGTAGCTTGTAATGCCGGGGGGTGCGGCAACAAACATAAAGAGGAGGCGGGCAAGAATTGTCCCGAAAAAGCCTGTAGCGAACATTACAGGAACGTTCGGGGTTACTCGATTGTCGTTAATCCAAGCTAAAACGAAGCCAGAGATTGTATACGAAACTACACATTGCCATAAGTTTGCACCGATGGTGCCGCCATATCCAATTGCAAGAAAAAATCCAAAAACCGCCGCCTGAACCCGTGAAAGTGCTGGGCAAAATGCGAGCAGAACGATTAGTGGGAAATCGGGAAGTGCACCAAATAGAGCGATTCGCGGCGCAATCGATACTTGAAGGCAAATCGCCAGCCATCCTAAAACGATTGCAGCAATTACATTGATGCGATCACTCATCGCAAAACGTACACCTCGCGAATGTCTCCAATGCGAACGTACGGAAACACTTGGCATTGCAGAGCACCGTACTCTTCATCAGCCTCTCGAAGGGAAACGATTCCAATAGGAATGCCGCCAGGAATTAGTTCGCCCAAGCCCGATGTCATTACGACATCGCCTGGCTTTACTGTGCTCTTGATGTCCGAGATTTGCAAGATCATCTTGTTTGTGGATTCACCGCGAATGATGCCGAACGGCTTCGGTTGGCGATTCACGACCGCTCCGACCCGAAGCTGCGGGGAAGAAATCAGTACAATTTGTGCCGAATTTGCAGAGACCGTTTGTACAGTGCCTACGAGTCCCTCTGCCGCCACAACAGGCAGGTTGGGCTTGATTCCATCGTTTGATCCACGATTGATTGTCACACGGTTCTCTAGCGGCGCATACATAATAATCTGCGCCGGAATCTGAAGCTTTCCAGGAACTGGAGGCAAATTGATCAGCTTTCGTAGCTGATCGTTCTCTTGTTTGTAGAAACGAAGACGTTCAATGTACTGTTGAGCTGCGACCTCAAGCTGTTTCAGCCGACGGTTTTCCTCGAGCAACGATTGGGAGTTAGAAAAGCCAGCAAAAAAGTTGCTTGTAGAATTGGTGAGGTTTGCCAAGAGGTTGCTACCAGGATTGATAACGGCTTGCGCGAAACGAGATACCAAATCTACCGACCCAGAGTTACGGGCAACGGATTGCATTCTGCCAAAGATAATGCCGCAGACTATGAGTCCTATCAGAATTGCAAAGTCTCGCGCAGCGTTCGGTCTTACAGCTTTGATGATTTCTCCAGCATTCGCCGAAGCTGATCATCTTCACGCATCGCCTCGACGACCATTCCTGTCCCCAATGCAACGCAGCTTAGGGGGTCATTAGCAATAATGACTGGCATACTTGTTTCTTGTGAAATCAATCTGTCAATTCCTCTGAGAAGCGCTCCGCCGCCAGCCAGAACAATTCCATGGTTCATGCAATCCGCCGCCAACTCAGGTGGAGTTGCTTCGAGGGTGAGTTTCACGGCATCCACGATCGCATTTAGGGGTTCAGAAATTGCAATTCTAATTTCTTCGCTCGTGATGGTTGCCTGCTTCGGCAACCCGGTTATCAAATCGCGACCCTTTACGGTGATCTCCAATTCTTGAGCAAGCGGGAAAGCAGAGCCTATTTCAATCTTGGCTAGCTCTGCCGTTCGATCTCCAATGAACAAGCTGTATGCCCTTCGCACATAAGCTGTTATGGCTTCGTCAATTTCATCACCCGCAACGCGTATCGAGCGGGAATGTACGATTCCGGCCAATGAAATTACAGCAACTTCGGTTGTGCCGCCTCCAATGTCAACAATCATCGAGCCAACTGGTTCGATGATTGGCAAACCAGCTCCAATTGCTGCCGCCATCGGCTCCTCGATTACATATGCGCGGTGCGCCCCTGCCTTCTCTGTCGCCTCGATAACAGCCCGACGCTCGACTTCTGTCACCCCGCTTGGAATTCCGACAACTACTGTATGCCACGCAAAAAGCCTTCGAGAAACCTTGCCGATAAAGTATCGGAGCATCTTTTCTGTTTGATCGTAATCGGCAATCACGCCATCTTTCAAGGGGCGAATGGCAACGATGTTTGCAGGAGTTCTGCCAAGCATGCGCCTGGCTTCCTCTCCGACTTGGAGTACTTCGCCTGTATCTTTGTTGATAGCGACTACGCTGGGTTCGCGAAGGACGATTCCCTGACCAGCAACGTGCACCAATGTATTGGCCGTGCCAAGATCAATTCCGATATCGCTACCGAATCGGGAGCTGAAATTCCGAAAAAATCCGGCTCTTAGGCTATTCTTCATCGGAACCGTAATCTCCAGAAGTTAAGCGCTTTGCCAAAGTCTCTTGCGAAATTGCAGAAAGCACGACCGCTTCGCCCGTCGTAAACACGATTGACTTAGTCTTGCGGCCATGAGTAGCGTCAATCAGGTTGCCGGATTTTCTCAAAGATTGAATCAGGCGACGAATTGGGGCCGACTCGCTGCTAACAAGAGCAACAATTTTGTCGGTGAGTACGTAATTGTAGAATCCTACGTTAAGGACAGGAGGTGTCGCCATGGCGGTGCATCTGCAATTGGCAGACTCCCATAGTGTGGCTTAGTTTGAGCTTAGATAGCAAGAAGCCGTCTGAAAATTTTCAGACGGCTTTCAGATTGAGTAGTGTGAAGTATTGATCTTTGCCTACTGACCTACACTAGCTCCAGACACTCCTGGTTTCGAACCAACTGGACCAGCCCCGCCGCCGCCACGTCCGCCAAATCCAGCGGAAGCTGCAGCTGGCGAAGCACTATTGCCGCCAGCTGTCGCATTTGGCAATGCGTTTGCCATTACAACGTCGCCTGTTGGCAATTGGGGTGGGGCCACGACAACAGTTTCTGGCTGTGGTGGCTGAACTGGGACCGGCTTTGTAAAATAAAATGCGGCCAAAGTTCCGATTGCCAGAACTGCAGTCACGATCATGACGATCATATCGTTTTGATTTTTCAAACCATAAACCTCGCTATCTGTTAGACGATACCACGGAATTGATCCGTTACATTTACTTTTCGGCAATTAATGTCGAAAATGTCGAACGCCTGTAAAGACCATTGCAATTCCTAATTCGTTTGCAGCCGCTATGACTTCAGAATCCTTCTTGCTGCCACCAGGTTGAATAATCGCAGAAATGCCTGCATTTGCTGCGGTTTCGATGCTGTCAGGAAATGGAAAGAAAGCATCGCTAGCCAAGACCGCACCTTTCGCGCCACTTCCGGCTTGTTCAATTGCGAGCTTAACGCTCTGCACCCGGTTCATCTGCCCTGCACCGACTCCCAAAAGCCTAGTTGTGTTTCCGACAACAATTGCATTCGATTTGACATGGGGAATGATTGCCCAGAGAATCTTGATGGCTTCACTCTGGCCCTCGGTTGGCTGCAATGACGTAACGACCTCCCAGTTTTCCGTTTTTGGTTCTTCGTCTGAATCTTGGATTAGGTATCCGCCTCGAATGGATCTGATGGTTTGGAAACTTGCTTTGGAAGCAATACTAGCTTCCAAAAATCTAACATTTTTTGTCCAGGCGGTACCTTTCAAGAATTCATCGCATAATTCGGGGTCCGACCAGCCCTCGCTAATGATGACTTCCAGAAAATTCCCTTTTTCGGTCATCGCCTCGACAGCCGAAGGGTCTAGCTTGCCGTGGAATGCGACTACGCCGCCAAATGCCGAAATGGGATCGGTTTCCTTTGCCATTCGGTAGCTTGCACCCAGGTTCGACCCGATTGCAGCTCCGCACGGATTGCCATGTTTGATAATCGCGCAAGCTCCTCTTGGCAGGTCGCTAACCAGTTCCCATGCCGCCTCTGCATCCAGCCAGTTGTTGTAGCTGATTTCTTTGCCCGAACTGAGTTCTGCGGCCCGCAAGCATTCAGATTTGGTCAATGGATCAAGATATCTCGCACCTTTTTGGTGCGGGTTCTCGCCATATCGGAGTTCGCGATTGTCCCATTGCATTCCGATGGTTAGGGTTTCAGGCCAATTGGTTTCGCCAGAATTTGAAGTCAAATACCTGGAAACCATGGAATCATAAAAAGCAGTGTGTCGAAAAGCTTTGGCGGCAAGTTGATGCCTTTCATCAGACGAAATTCCAACCTTAATCGAACTCAAGACTAAATCGTAGTCATTTGGATCAACGACCACAGCTACATTGGCGAAGTTCTTGGCTGCAGCTCGGATCATTGCGGGTCCGCCGATGTCAATTGCCTCAATCGCCTCGTCGAGCGAATGCGGCTTTGAAATTGCGTCTGCGAATTGATAAAGGTTCACGCACAGAAGTTCAATGCTCCCGATTCCATGCTCTGCCATTGCTGATCTGTGAGAATCTAGTCGCACGTCGCCGAGCAACCCGCCATGAATCTTTGGGTGGAGCGTCTTTACTCGTCCGTCTAAGATTTCAGGAAAACCCGTGATATCCGAAACGTCAGTCACGTTTAGTCCAGCTTCGCGAAGCGTTCTTGCCGTCCCGCCCGTTGAAAGCAACCTAAAATCAAGAGCGAAGAGGTGGGATGCGAATTCGACAATTCCTGTCTTGTCGGTGACTGAAAGCAGGGCAGTCCGCATCAACCCCGGATTCCACCGGTTGTGCGAGTTGTGGGATTCCCTCCACCGCCAGTCGTTGAAGCCGGGTCGGTAGATGGATCAATTGTTGGAGAAGGCTTTACCACTACACGAATTTTCTTTGTGGCCAGTCGTCCTTGCCCATCAAAGGCTGTGATCGTAAATTCTGTCGTCTTGCTAACGACAAAATCGCGCGATCCCATGAATTCGGTGACTTCAATCTTCTCTGAGTCGGCGACAATTTCGATCCGAACTGCGTTCGTGGTTCGCCACGAAAGGGTGACGTTTGCGATTTCTCCTTCAACCTTGTCGGGCGATGATTTGAATTCGTCAATTCGCGGCAATGTAGCGTCATTAACGGAAACGGTGACAGATTCGGTCACAGTCTTTCCAGCAGAGTTTTCAGCAACAAGCTTGTAGATAATCGAGCCTGGCACGTCCGCAGAAATAAAAATAGTGTCAATTTTTGGGTCAAGAACTTGACCGGGAGGCGACAATGTGAGTTTAACGACATCCTCGCTCACCCGATAGCGAATCGTCAGCTTTTCTCCCTTGTCAACTGTCTTTGGCGAAATAGAAAAAGTTTCAATTTTGGGATCGGGAACAATGGGCTTTTCACTCACCCTAAGGTCTGTGGCCAGGCTTTCGCTCTGCTTGCCATCGCGGATAGCAATGGCTGAGACAGTTCCGCTCGCAACGGCTATAAACTCTTGATTGCCGTTCAATTCCGGGGATTCAACAAGTGTGGACGATCCTAGCAAAATGCGGACCCTTGAAGCGTTGTTCGCGTTCCATCGCACGACCACGCGATCCCCAACAATTACGTCTGAGCGGCTCAGACGAAGCGATGCCATTTCTGGCGGCTTCGGGATGAGTGCGAGCCAACCGAAGAAGATTGCCAAAATCGCCAGTAGGAGCGCGAAGTTTCCTGGAGAAAGAAACGCCTTTTGTTCTAATTGGGCCTGTGAAGTACAGACTAATGAAGAATTATCTACCCCTCTGCAACCGACCGAAAATCCGTGGAGCCTTGAAGTCGCCAGGATTCTCGTTTTTGAGGGTTCTGCCAAAACTTCGACATTTTTGGTTTGCCCAGGCCCAATTGTGATTTGCTCTTGGTCAAAGGTGTAAATGAGATCGTCTTCCGGATCATTTGCAAATAGATGAAGGGATTGGTCGCTGTTTCCCAAATTCATGACCGTTATCTCGAAACTGTTTTCCTTTCGTGTGGGCGAGTACATGCCTTTTTTAGGCGAAATTTCTATGCTCAGCGAATGAAACGGCTTAATGGCAAGCATTGCTTGAAGCGCACGGGATTCGCCTGATTCCAAGCTCCGAATTCGGATAACAAACGGGTATTCGCCAGCCTGGCTTTCGCTGACTCGTGGCGGCTTCAAAAAGATCTTTTCGCTTTGCTTCTCTCCGGCACCCAATGGAAAGGTCGGAATTGGGATAGCTGTCCAATCAGAATCCAACCCCTCGACTGAAACTTCAAGCTGCTCTGCTTCCGAACCAGTGTTCGAAACAGAAAATGTGAGGGGTATTGTCGAGCCCGCATCAACAGAAAATTGATCGGCAGCCAATTCGACCGTAAAGCTCATACTAGAAAAGTCTAGCAGAAAGTGCGGGTTCCGGGCAGTAAACTGGGACAATGACCGTCGCGTTAGTGCTTGTTGCCGCTTGTCTTTTGCCGCAAGGAGTGCTTCAGATATCAAACTCATACTTTGATCTCGTGCCACCGCGCCCGTTCTCGCTTGGAGGATACACGGCGCGAGGCTCAAAACCGGTTGAGCAAGGAGGGGATCCCCTCTATGCCCGAATCCTCAAAATCAAGAACAACGAAACTACAGTCGTTATCGTAAGTTGCGATCTTCTCACAATTCCAGAGAGTTTGGCTCGAGAAGTGAAAGCAAAAATTCCTACCGATGTCCATTTGTTTTTAGCTGCAACGCACACTCATTCGGCTCCTGATAGCCAAATGCTTAACGATCGAATGACGTTTGCCATTCCTGGGATCGCAAAATTCGACCCATCGAAATTGGAATGGTACGCAAACACGATTTCGAGAAGCATTAATGGCATCCTTTCTACATATCAATACAAAAGTGATTCAATAAACGCTGATTTCGCGCATGTTGATGCTAATCGAGGTCGCCGCCAAGGTGCAAACCCAGACCAATTGGCACTCCACGTTTGGTCGGGACAACTAGAGAGTCCCTTTAGAATCTGGAGCGATCTCTTCTTTTGGTACACGGCGCATGCAACCATCGTAGGGCCAGAAAACAATAAGACTCATGCAGATTGGCCTGGACAAGCACGCAACATCTCAAATTCCTCGCCCGTATTAGTTGGTGCTATTGGTGATGTTTCGCCGAAAGCCGAGGGGGACATATTTCGTGTGAAGATCAACCAATTCTGGTTGAACATGTACGCAAGAATGTTTAGTGCCGAAACAGAAAAGCCCAGACGCACGATTCACTACCAGAAACCCAAATTGGACTGGGCTTCAGAACCAATCCAACTCCCTATAGTATCCCCTAACCCTGAATTTGCCAAACTCAACAAAGTCCCGATTCCTCTCGCAAACTCAGTTATAACAAGATTTGCCCCAACCCAAGCCAACATCTCAGCATTCCGGATCGGGAAGATTTGCGTAGTTGGTGTACCAGGTGAACCCACTTCGGAACTAGGACGCAGAATTCGCAATTACGGGAGAAACCTCGGATTTGATTTCGTCTTGGTAACGAGCCATGTCAATGGTTGGATCGGCTATATCCTTGAAGCCGAAGACTATGCTCGGGGAGGTTATGAGGCGTCCCTAGCTTTTCATGGCCCTGAAACGGCTCAGCGAGTGTTTGAAGCCAGCGCCAGGGCTTTGCAAAGGCTGGCTTATCCCAACCGTGGCGTAAAGTCAGTTTCCGGAGTGACCAGTCGGCAATAAGCCGCCATGATTCGCGCGCAATCGAACACATCCGTTAGCGAAAGCAGTTCGACCGGAGTATGCATGTATCGGAGCGCCACGCCCAGAATCCCAACAGCCATTCCGCTTTGATTGATTTGCATCGCATTTCCATCTGTTCCCGTGCCGCCAGGTGCCACATCAACTTGATATGGAATGTCTTCCTTTGCGGCGCCTTCCCGAATCATCTTGAAAACAGTCGGGTTTGCATTTGCTCCGCGCATTACTGATGGGCCTTTGCCAACATCCAACTGGCCATATCTCGATTTGCTGACTCCAGGGTAGTCAATCGCATGGTTTACATCAACCGCTAGTCCCGATTGTGCGCTAATGCCATAAGCGGAAGTCCTTGCGCCTCGAAGTCCAATCTCCTCTTGTACCGTTGCCACAGCATAAACGCCAACTTTCGGGTCCAGTCCGCCATCTTGCTTCAATAGCCGCAATGCCTCGGCAACAACAAACGAACCCATTTTGTTGTCAAAACCTCTTGCAACGGCACGGTCGCCCATCAATTTTTGGAATTCGTACTGATATGTCGCAACATCACCGAGCGAGACAACGGCTTCAGCTTCCTCCTTGGTGGAAGCCCCGATGTCAATCCAAAGATCTTTCATTTCGGGCTTCTTTTTGCGTTCGTCTTCCTCCAAAAGGTGAATCGCCTTCCGCCCGATCACGCCAGGAACTTGCTCTTTGCCATGAATCCATACTTTTTGCCCGACTGGAATCGTGCTGTCATGCCCGCCGATGCCTTGAAAATAGAGAAATCCCTGGTCGTCAATGTAATGAATGATAAATCCAATCTCATCCATGTGCCCGGCGAGCATGATTTTCATTTCTGCGTCGGGATTCGCAATCGCCCAAACGCTGCCATGAATATCAGTCTGGATTTTGTCGGCAAATGGAGTGCAGTATTGCCGATACACTTCGGCGGCTCTCTCTTCATATCCCGAAGGTGAAGGAGTGTTGACGATGGTTTCTAAAAAAGCGAGCGACTCTGGACGCATAGCGTTCATTGTGGCGAATCCTCACGCCCGAAGTTTCTTCGAAGCACGGATTCGCAACAATATCGCCGCCATATTCAAAATCAGGAGCGAAACCAGAAGCACGATAATTGCCGCCGCGGCAGCCTCTTGATACTTTGGCTCTGGCATATTCGCCCAGCTGTAAATTTGAATGGGGAGAACTGTAAAGCCGTCTTTGAGATTCTGAGGAACAAAAGTTATGAATCCTGCTGCGCCAACGAGCAAGAGCGGAGCGGTTTCTCCAATTGCCCGAGACATCGAAAGAATGATTCCAGTCATGATTCCTGGTGACGCCGCCGGTAAAACCTGTCTGTAAATTGTCTGCCATTCAGTTGCTCCGAGTGCAAAAGAGCCTTCGCGCAAACTCGGTGGAACAGCTTTCAATGCTTCTTGGGTGACCGTGATTAATAGCGGCAAGATCAGCAACGACATTGTCAGTGCGCCTGCAAGAACGCTTTGCCCGAGTGCCAGCCATCGGACAAAAATTGTAAGCCCTAAAATCCCATAGACAATAGAAGGCACTCCAGCTAGGTTTGAAATATTGAGTTGGATGAATTCTGAATATCGGTTCTTTCGGCGATTGAACTCTTCTAAATAGACTGCTGCAGCGACTCCGATTGGTACAGAAAAAAGTGCCGTCAAAACCATGACCCAAATGCTTCCAACAAGTGCAGCCTTAACGCCAGCCAAGTGTGGCCTCCAGTTATCAAACGTGGTCAAAAATGCTGGCGAGACTCGCTTGTATCCATCAAGCCCAATTCGGTACAAAAGCAGACCCAATAGTGCGACTCCAACGAGGGACGCAATCATGCAGAGTACGGAAAATGCCTTGTCTGTCACTCGTCTCCTTAAGGGGATGCGAGAAAATTTGCCGACTTGAGCTTGCATGACTACTGCTTTGTCTGAAATTCTTGGGGGAGGAGGAGCGATGCTCATTATTCGTATGCCTGCCGAAATTTCTTTACTAGTCTGCGGGCAATGATGTTCATGCCAAATGTGAATGCAAACAGGGTCAGTCCGACCGCGTAAAGCGTGTAATAAGCGGTGGTTCCGCTTGGTGTGTCGCCCCTCGTAATCTGAACAATGTACGCTGTCATGGTCTGAATTCCCTCGAAAGGATTCATGCTCATCGAAGGCTTGTTGCCGCTTGCCAGCGTCACCGCCATTGTTTCTCCGACGGCTCGTGAAATCGCCAAAATGAAAGCCGCCATGATGCCCGAAAGGGCGGAAGGCACGACTATTTTTCGGATCACTTCGAATTTAGTAGAACCAAGACCGTAAGCACCCTCGCGAAGCGTTGAAGGCACTGCAGAAAGCGCATCTTCGCAGAGGGAACAGACAAGCGGCAAAACCATGATGCCAACGACGATGCATCCGGAAGCGCCATTGAAGATTTCAACCCGTTCTTGCCCAAAAACTGATCGAAGCCACGGCGTAACGACGGTAAGTGCAAAATAGCCATATACCACGGTGGGAATACCAGCGAGAATTTCGAGTAGAGGCTTTAGGATGGACCGAACTCGAACGTTTGCATATTCGCTCAAAAAGATCGCCGCCATCAAACCAAGCGGAATAGCAATGATCGCAGAGCCGATTGCGATCATCGCCGTGCCTGAAACCAACGGCAAAACTCCGTACGAAACTGGATTCATATGTGGGGACCACTTAGTTCCCAACAGAAAATCCAAAATCGGAACTTCTTGGAAGAAATGGAGCCCTTCAATGAGAAGGATCCAAATAATTCCAAAGGTCGTTACGACTGAGATTAGGGCACAAGCAAGGCACAGGTATCTAATGACGCCTTCTTTCAATCGTCGCGGAGAACGGTTGTTCACCCGTGTGAAGGTTGGACCTGTGCCCTGTATCAACGCCATGATTTCTACCTACTAGCCTTTCAGAATCTGCTGAATGGACATCCCAACCGTTTTCTTTCCGGCGAAGACTGAACCCGATTGTTTGGTGTCGAAGTGCGCCTTAACAGCAGTATAGTCTTCTGCGCTAAACGCGACATATCCAACCTGTCCCACGAGCCCGGTTCCTTCGCTGAAGAAGAATTCTATGATCGCCTGAACGGCAGGATTGGAGTCCAATGCCTTTTTTGAAACATACAAGAAGAGCGGGCGAGAAAGCGGCGCATAGGTGTTGTTTTGAATGGATTCGGGAGAAGGAGCTACTGCGCCGTTTCCGTTATCAATGCTGATTGCCTTGAGCTTGTCTTTGTTGCCTTCGAAGTAGGAATAGCCGAAGTAGCCGATCGAGTTCACTTCGCCCGCGATTCCGGTAACCAATGTGTTGTCGTCTTCCGAAGTTTGAGCGTCATTTCTCTGCTCCTTTTTCTTACCGTTAATGGCTTCGGTAAAGTAATCGAATGTCCCGCTGTCTGTGCCTGGGCTGAAGAACTTGATGGGGCTTGCTGGGAAGATCGGGTTAACGTCCTTCCAAGTCTTGACCGTGCTGCCTGGTTCCCAAATTTTCTTGAGTTCAGCGGTTGTGAGTGAATTCGCCCATGTGTTCTTTGGATTTACCACAACGGTAAGGCCGTCAAAGGCGATTGGAATCTCAATAAATTCAATGTTCGCTTCCTTTAATTGCGCGATTTCCTTTTCGTCTATGGTTCGCGAAGCTGTAGCAATCTCAATTTCTCCGGCGATGAATTTCTTGAATCCGCCGCCCGTGCCGCTTTCCGCAACGGTTACTTTTACGCCAGGGTTCTTTCCCATGAATTCTTGGGCTAACGCTCTGCCAATTGGAAAAACAGTGCTTGAACCGTCAATTCTAATGTCACCGGTTAGCGACGAGGTGGAAGGGGAAGTCGTAGCGGACCCCGATGCCGCCGGAGCACCATTCCCTCCGCCTCCTTTACCGCAACTGACAACTGTAAAGGTAAGTGCCGTAACGGCGCAAAGTGTTGCAAACGATCCTAATAGAACATTCTTTTTCATTCTTGTTTCAGCCTTGATGGAACACTCCACCTTAACAAAAGCTACCAATGAAGTATTAAGGCATTGTTAAGGAACCATTGCTTTGAGCTCAAACTAATTAATAAAGAAGCTCAGCAAGAATGTAATTCGCAGCGTAAATCAGCACCATCGAGATCACTACTGTGTTTGTTGTCGCCTTTCCCACTCCAACGGCACCCTCAGACGTCCTCATTCCTTGTTGGCAGGCTACAACCGCGATGATCAACCCGAAAACCGGGGCTTTGACAAGCCCACCTACAAAATCCCACGGAACCACATATTGCTGAATGGATTGGATGAAAGTGCTGCTGGAAACGCCTTGCGACACAGCCGCCATCCAGCCTCCAACAATGCCTGAATACATGCCAACTAGCGCCAAAATCGGAAGCATGACGACTGCCGCAACAATTCTTGGAATTACCAAATAATTTGTTGGAGGCACCGAAAGCATTCGTAATGCATCGAGTTGTTCTGTTACAGACATGGTTCCAATTTGCGCCGCCATCGCTGAGCCGCATCTCGCTGCGACCATGATTCCAGCTAAAACGGGCCCAATTTCCCTTGCGGCCGCAAGCCCAACTGTGGCGCCCACCAAACCCCCTGCTTGGTATCGAAGCAAAAACTCAGATGAATAGAGCGACAAGACAGCACCCGAAAAGAAGTTCGTAAGCGCGACGATTGGTACCGACATGACGCCGATGAATGCCATTTGACTTAGAACTTCGCCAGCTTCTCGAGGCTTAGAAAAAAGCCGCCGAACGGCGTCTGCAAGGATGATTGTGCATTCGCCAACGAAAGTGAGGGTGGTTTGGATCACATTTTCTCTGGCCATGGCTGAATCCTATTATACGATTGAACTTCGATTCGGGAACGGAATACTTTTCCAATTTGAATTCACCCACTTATGCTGAAATCGAATCCTATGATTAGACACGGGCACATTGCTGTTCACTTAGGGATATTTTGCTGCTGTATGAAGTCAACATGGCATGCCACTGTTGTAAATAGTTTCACGCAACGGTCGCAAAGGTTCGCAACGTCAGTTGCTTGAAACTTTCCAGCATGAAATTTCAATCAAAAGTAGATTGTCTCGCTCAGTGATTTTCTGATAAACCGCCAGCGTTGCGAACCTTTGCGACCGTTGCGTGAGATTGTCTGAACAATCAGTATCCACCCAATTTGGAAACGTGACGTATGCAGCAGGTGTGCGACACAAGCTCCTTGCTAGGAGGAATCAATTCTAATCACTTTCCCTTGATTGCCTAATAATCCAAACAGAGCTTGTCGAATGCTTCACGATATCCATTGAAGTGCTTCCAAGCAGCAACCTTTCCCATAACCCGTGGCGATTGGCTCCTAAGACCAAAACGTCAAGTGCTTTTGTCCGAGCAAATTCGCAAAGAACTTCGGATGCACTTCCAAGTCCAGTTCCGCCCGAAACGACTTCCGCAACTCCTTTAAGTTGCTCCTCAGCTTGTCGAACGCATTCAATGGCGGCTTCCTCGCCATCGCCAATCAATTCGCTGAGGTCAGAAGCGTCTATCCCTGCCGGAACTACGGCAATCGGGTGTGCACAAATTGCAAATATCTCGCTAAAAGCTGATTTGCCTTGTCGTATAACTGTTTCAAGTGCAACCTGAGCGCCTTTCGATCCATCGAATCCGATGCCTACAGAGAACTTGTCGAGCTTGGCAATCGCTTCCCGAATCATATCATCGCTTGCATCGGGAGTTGAACGTGCAATCAAAACAGTGCATGTGCACTTGGAAACCATTGCTTTGGCGACGCTGCCCAAAAGCAATCCTGTAAGCCCTCCGGTGCCGCGGTGGCCAACGAGAACTACGTCAAATAAGCCTTCCTCCACAAAAGCGCAAAGCTCTGAAACGGGATCACCTTCGAGGAGCTCAGACTTGGCACGAAGCCCATTCGAATTGAGCCTGTGAACTGTTTCTGAGAGTATAGATTTGCCTCTTGTCAAAGAAGCTTCAAACAACCGTTGCAGGTCTTCTGTGAAAACAGGTGCACCGATCGGTTCGACGCCGATCAACATTCCTCCCATCGGGCTCACAACGGTTGCAACCGTCCATTCGGCGCTTCGATATTGCGGAATTTTTGAGCCGATTGCTTCTGCAAGTTCGGCGTGCATGGATCCATCTGTAGCTAAAAGAACCTTCATGGAGACTCCTCCTTAGATCATTCTACGATGAAGTAGCAACGATTCGCCCAACCGCTTCCCCAAAACCGATCTGGAATCCGTTGCCTTGGCATAATGCACGAATGATTACGGTATCTCCGTCTTCTAGAAACGTTCTGGTCTCGCCTGTTTCTCGTATCTCAATCGGTCTTTGGCCGCGCCATGACAGCTCCAGCATGGAGCCGCATGAATCGTCCGATTCCCCGCTGATGGTCCCCGACGCATAAAGGTCGCCAACCTGGATATTTGTTCCGTTGGAAGCTTGATGAGTTAACTGCTGGCTTGGGCTCCAATACAGATTTTTCATGTTCGATTGACAGATTCTTTGCGGCTTCGTCGAATTAGATGTTTGGATCAAAACTTCAAGCTGAACATCAAAGTGCGGCTTCCCAGTAGTTGCAAGGTTGGCAAGCGGCTCAGGATCTTGCTTCATGCCCTCAATCCGAAACGGTTCTAAGGCATCCAAAGTAATGAGCCAAGGGCTGATTGTCGTTGCGAAGCTCTTTGCCAGAAATGGCCCCAAAGGCTGGTACTCCCACCTTTGAATGTCTCTTGCAGACCAATCGTTCACGATTACAAGCCCGGCGATTGATTCTTCGGCAGCTTCGATAGCAATTGTTCGCCCCAAAGGGTTTTCGCGACAAGTGACAAATCCCATTTCCAGTTCGAAATCCATCTCCTTTGTTGGGCCAAATGTAGGTGAATCATCGTTTGGCCCTTTTGTTTGGCCTTGGGGACGTCCAATTTCCGTTCCTGAAGCAACGACGCTTGAAGCTCTCCCGTTGTAGCCGATTGGAATCCAGCGGTAGTTGGGCAGTAGCGGCGGCTGATCTGGACGAAACATTTTGCCAACATTTGAGGCGTGATGAATGCCGGAATAGAAATCAACGAAAGATTTGACCGTAAATGGATGCATCATTTGAGCTTGCTCTAACTCAAAAAACGCCAGAGATTGCAAGTCATGGTCGTCTTGAAGTTCAGCATTGTCTTCTTCAAACAAATCATAGAGCCGCTTCCGAAGCGAGGAGATTGTTTCGCGGCCAACCTGGAGCAAGCCATCTAGGCTCGCCGTGGCTGCGTCAGAATCGGGATAATCAATTAAGCCAGAGTTTGCCAAAAGCAGCAGGTCCACGCCGTATTCCCCGATGGCAGTGCAAGGCCGAGGGCCGTTAAGCTCTTCAGACCAATAGACTCCGAACGGGATGTTCTGAATGGGAAAGGGCGAATCTTCAGGGTAATCAACCCAGGAAACTGCGTCGCTTGGAACTACAAATCTCATAATCTAGTCTCTTAACCAACCTAAATTTGCCATGCCTTCAAGTGGTTCTTGAATCGAGCAGGAACCAAACCCTTCAAAATCGCCACGAAATTCTTCTAGATCGCCAATCGAAAAATCTTGATTTAGGATTCGTACACTTTGGTCGTTGAACTCCATCCAAGACAATTCGATACGTTCGAGGATTTCTGCGATCTCGGAAGTGGAAAGATCAAATGCAGAATGGAGCAAACAAGCACCAATTACATTTCCGAATCCGTTAACGTCTGTACCAACGGCTTTGTCAAAATGTCGGACGGGTTCGTGGAGCCCAGCTGTCAATTTGAACCGCAACTGAAGGTCAAGGCAAGTTTTCAAGAAGCCGGCGAGTTGCATCGGTGACGGGACCATTGCAGGCTCGATTCCTCCTGACCTGCCTTTTGCACCGATCCATTCTGTTGAAGCAATTTCTGCCAATCCGTCGAAACCGCTTTGGTTCATTGGAACTTCTGCAAACACCTCTACATGGGAAAATGATTCTAGATCTTTCAGTGCTTTGGGCAACTGTTCATCCGCAGGAACCTTCAGTTCGAGGGCTTCGATGGTTGCGAGATGGCCAAATTCATTTATGAACGCGTCCATCAGTTTTGCGTCTGACTCGAGGTTCGTTTCAAATAAATCGAGGGTCAGCCCGCCTTGCCCCACCACGGCTATGCCGATTGGCTCTGCATTGGTTTGAGTGGACAACACCGTTCCAAACTCATTGAGCCTAGCCGCGGGGCAAACAAACCGATTGACAATCCATTTTTCGGTACCGTTTCTTAGATTCAAATACTCTTCTACGGCATCGGCCATCGGCATTTTGGCAGGCGGAAACAGTCCAGCATAATCAATGACAGAATCCATCAAAGTCGCAACTGTCCTAAGCATCCTAAAAGTATGCGCGAGTAGGGAGGTGGTTTTGGGTGTTGTCTAGTAGATGTCAGTTGTCAGTTGTCTGTTTTCGGATCGCAATCGTCCGCTCTTGCCTGTCTATAAGAAAGTAGTCACTCAGGGCGAAAGACTGACACAATTCGTTTGGGATTCGTCATCATACCGACAACCGACAACCGACAACCGACAACCGACAACCGACAACCGACAACCGACAACCGACAACCGACAACCGACAACCGACAACCGACAACCAACAACTTGCCGACTGCCGACCGCCGACTGCCAACCGCCAACTGCCAACCACCAACCAACAACTAACAACCTGCACCAATCACCTTGTAAAATAGGAGCCGACCGAAAAATGAAAGTACTAATTGCTGACGACGAGCCGATCATTCGCCTTGACCTTCGCCAAATGTTGGAGAACCATGGCTACGTCGTGGTTGGGGAGGCATCCGATGGACAAGAGGCAGTTCAATTGGCGCGAATTACGAACCCGGACGTCTGCATTTTTGATGTGAAAATGCCAGTAATGGATGGAATTGAGGCCGTTTCAATTTTGTTCAAAGAACAATTGGCTCCTGCAATCTTGCTAACAGCCTATAGCGATAGGGAACTTGTTGAAAGGGCTAAAGAAGCTGGTGTGTTTGCATATTTGGTTAAGCCATTTAAGCCAAGCGATTTGCCGCCTGCCATTGAGGTCGCACGGAGCAGATTCGAGCAGCATATTGCAATAAGCAAAGAACTCGAATCGGTAACAGAAAGGCTAGAAGTTCGCAAAGCCGTTGATCGGGCAAAGGGCGTTCTCATGAGTGTTCACAAGATTGATGAAGCAGAAGCCTACCGGCGGATTCAACAGCAATCAATGAACTTGCGAAAGTCAATGAAAGAAGTGGCCGATGCGATTTTGGTGGCGCAAGGAGTTTAGGCTAGTGCGGAGTGGATAGTGGAGAGTGGTGAGAGCCGATAGCGGACCACCAACAACTGGCAACCGACAACCAATTTCCAATGACTAACTACGAATTCCAATTGCCGAATGTCTGGCAACGAATACCGAATCGCGAATCCCGAATCCCGAATAACTAGAACCAATAACCAATAACAAAAAAACGACTCCGAAAAGTCGGAGTCGTTTCCAAAGTGTGCTTCGCTTCTTAGAAGCGATAGCCAACAAAAACGCCAATCGAGCTAGGATCAAATCCATCAATCTTTCGACCGTAGGTGAATCGGCCCTCAACAAACACGGACTGGCCGAACCGTACTCCGCCGCCAATCATAGCTCCAAAAGTTGTCTTGTTGTCTACAAAATCTGTAAACAACGCACCAAGTCCGGCTACAAAATATGGGCCCTCTTCTGTGTTAGAAGCAAACCGATTTCCAAGCATCAGAGACCACATTGCATCGCCTTCCCCCAAAAACTCGGTAGAAACTGCATCAAGCGAAATGAATCCGTTTCCGGTTTTCAATACAGAAGTGGTGAAGTTGTAGTCAACGCCGATTGCATTCCAGAAATCCTTTGCGCCGCGAACTGCCCCATCTTGAGGCAAGGACCCGCCGATGCGAAAGCTGAAATTATAAGGTGTAGGATCGAATGAGGTTTGTGCAACCGCCGAACCCGAAACTGCTAAAATACCGGCCGCCATTGCTGCCATTTTCCAATTGTTCATGTTCATGACCTCCATAGTCAGGAATAGAGCCAAATTCCACTCATTCCTTGAGCTAGTCCATTTTACAGTTTTTTGACAGCAAACGTCAATGCGCTTGCATAATTGCTCCATGGCACGTACTTTTGCTGACATACATAAGAGCGTGATTTTGGCCGTAGACGTTCAACCAAAATTCATGTCGGGAGTCTGGGAGGCGGATCGTGTACTGAAGCGAACTGAGTTTCTTGTTCAATCGGCAAGCATCCTTGGCGGAACGATTATTGCCACAGAGCAGAACCGCTTGAAAATGGGAGGAACTGCTGAAACTCTATTGCCATTTTTGTCAGAACCGCCCGCCGACAAAATGACGTTTAGCTGTTCGGGATGCGATTTGTATCAGCGGCATTTGGGTTCTTCAACCCCAATCCAAGTCGTCATTGTTGGAATCGAGACACACATCTGTGTTTCACAAACGACTCACGAACTCTTAGATTTAGGGCACGAAGTCATCATTTGCGCCGATGCAGTGAGTTCCCGAACTCAAGAAAGGCATGAAATTGGATTAGAGCGGCTGCGTTCGGCGGGAGCAGTTATTGCTCATTCGGAGTCTGTAGTATACGAATGGATGAAGTCGGCGGAACACGATAAGTTTCGGGAAGTTTTGGCGGTTGTGAAGGCTCATGCTTGAAGCTCAAGAATCATATGAGGTGCTTACGCTTCGAATTCTGATCGTGGCAGTCTTGACTGTCTGATAGTACTGCCCAAAGTGCCCATTTTCAGTTCACGATGGTTTGGAACTGGAATCGTAAGGGTAGTGCCATCTAATGTCCTTTGCATGACAATGTGGCTACCCGATTGAGGAACCTCTTCAAACCCGTTTCGCCGCAGAATTTCGCAACACTACTTGCCAGATAGGCGTCGAAGCCTACCCAATCGGAACCTCGACGCTTGTCACAAACAGATCACCGTGAAGTCTTAGAGCGACTTCCTTTGGGTCGGCGATTTGGAAGAAGAGCGTCAAGGCTTCCTTCAAATTTGCATGCGCCTCCTCGATCGTATTCCCTTGGCTGGCAATATCCAACTCGGGGCAAAGGGAAACAAACATGTCGTCTTCTCTTTCAATTAGGGCGGTTAGCCTTCTAGTCTGCCTCATGCAAACATTATGACTTCAATGTTTTGAGTTTGACGGAATTTCAATTCAAAAACCAAGCTCATTGCCAGTTGTCCAAGCTTCGAGCAAGTTCGAACGTGCATCAGTCCATGGCCTCTTCGTTTGAATCTCATTGAGCTTGCTCCATGGGAGAAAATGATCAGTTGCTTTGAAATCACTTTCAGACCGGGCCATCAAAAACCATTGCGAAGGTTCTTTGCCTTCTAACTTTTGAGCATCTGAAACCGTTGGGTCATCCCAATACCGTGCTTTCAACCCCTTTGCTTCTGCCGCGCCCGCCAAGATTGGAGCCAAGCTCAAGTACCTGTTAGAAATATGAAACGCCAAAATCCCTCCGGGCCTCAGCTTTTTGAGACAAAGGTCAATGGCCTCTAGCGTGAGTAAATGAACTGGAATCGAGTCGGAACTGAATGCATCGAACACCAAAAGATCAAACGTTGAGTCCTTTTTAGTGACAAGAGAAATTCTAGCATCGCCCTCCACGATGTCTAGCTTCCCGAAGCAATCCTTAAGGAAAGTAAAGAGCTTTGGATCTCGTGCGATTTTGATTACAATCGGGTCAATTTCAAAATATGTGAAGTGTTGCCCCGGCCTTGCGTAGGCTGCGAGCGAACCGACTCCAAGCCCCACCAGGCCGACTTCAGCAGGCTTTCCGTCGCCGAACATTCGAGTCATCACTTCTCCGATAGGCCCCGATGGGTGATAGTAAGTGAGTGGAACCTTGCTGAATTTCGGGTTCAGATTCTGCCTGCCATGAATTGTGTTCCCGTGCGTCAATTGGCGGAAGGTAGTTCCGTCTGGTTCCACAATTCGGTGAACTCCAAAAAAGCTGCGCTCCGCGAAAACAAGTTTGCCACCTGTCGAAAGCCCGAGAAACCCTGCAAGGAAGAAGAAGACGCCAAGCGATGCACCGTATCGGAGCGGGCGATCAATTTGAAGAAAGCAAAGTACGGCTGGGATGCCCATCGTAATACCAGTTCTGAACTGATTTGCGGGCAATTTCATGAGTTGCGAAGCATAGAAGAGCACGAAGACCGAACCAACAATTCCAGTCACCCAGAGCCAATCCTTTTTCGACCATCCATCGTTTCCTGGCCTCCAAGAAAGTGCGGCTAGGGCAACGAGGGTAATTGGATATTCGGCAAGGCTTTGAAAAACTGCTGGAGCAACAAGCGCCGAAAAAATTCCCCCGACAACGCCGCCAACTGAAATCCAAAGATAGAATTCGGTGAGATGGCTCGTATCGGGTCGTGTCTCTGAGAGTTCGGTGTGGCACGCCAAAGAACCTAATACAAAGACAACCAAATGAATCGCAGCCAGCATGATAAACGGCTCTGTAGCTTCTAAAACCATGATCACCGAAAGCGGGGCGAGCAACAGCGCAGTCCACCTTCCTAGTGAATTTGAACTTGCGATTGGCTTTGATGCGAAGGCGAACACATAGGTGACCAGGTAGAGGGCAAGAGGGATCACCCACAGTAGTGGGATCGCCGCGATATTCGTGGTCAAATAGTTTGTCACGCCGATCAGCAGGCTTGAAGGCACGGCGGCGAGCAAAATCCAGCGGAGTCTGCTCGCCCAGGCTAGGTTTTCGGTTGTTGGTTGTTGGCTTTCGGTTGTTGGTTGTAGGTTGTGAGATGTTTGGGCTTTCAGATTTCTAAAACCGCTGAGCGCGCAGATGAGCAGCATTGCGATCAAGCCAAAATATCCAAACTTCCAAATGTCAGATTGCTGTCCTAGGGCGAATTCGCGCTCAAAATAGATTGGATATGCCAATAGCGCAAGGAGGGAACCGATGTTACTTGCCGCATAAAGGAAATACGGGTCCTTCGAATATGGGTCTCTGGTATTTGAGAACCACTTCTGAAGCATCGGCGCACCAGCGGCGATCAGAAAATAG
>JANNJE010000250.1:0-4947 GCA_031405735.1 Armatimonadota bacterium
CTGCTGATCGAAAATGCAGCAATATCTGGCGGCAAACGGTCAAATTTTGGATCGAGTCGTGAGTGCAATTCCTTTCCGCGCAACTCTGAATCATGGCGAACAGAAAGACAAACCTCCTTTGAAATCAGAGGCAACTTTACACCTCTGCTCAAAGGGTGCTGGACTGGCAAAATAGCAAACCATGCCGCTGAACTACTTAAGGCGTGCGCGTTGGTAACTACAGAATAGGTGCAATCAACGGAACCTTGGGCGATCGGATGATTCGAAAGTACACCGTCTTCAGCATCCCGATAGGTTCCTTCAGCGCCTCCAAAGCCAGTAGTGCCGCAGGAATAGGATGCGATTCCACCTTGTTCGCTACCGCCATAAAATGCCACCCCTACATCTGCCTTGAAATGGAGCATTGCACCCGAACGTGCGTGAAACAGAGTTGTGTCTCCAATGTCAGATTCATTGATGCAAAGCTGCTCCGCACAGAAAATTCGGATTTCTTCACTTGATCCTCCGAGATTATGAGCCGTCACGCCAATCGTCAATAGGGAAGACTTCGGGCTCAAATCGAATTCAAAATCAAAGGCAGTTAATGCATTCCTGTGCCGTGCCTTCGCAACGGATGAAGTGCCCCAATTAGATTGCCGAATCGAAATTTCCCAATCAGCGGAATCAATCCACGAGTATTCATTTCTTACCCAGACGCCAAAGCGAATAGAACGTCCGTTAAGGTGATTTGGGCCGCCCACTCCTGGAAAGCAAAGGTCGCGAATTCGCAGGCGATTATCTATTCCTGCGAAAAAATGTCCATTGCTGACGATGATAGATCGAGGCATTGCCAGGATCAATGACGTTGAACGGATTCAATTTTGATCCAATAATCTTTTGGCAACCCTGCAAGAACGTCTTTGTCGAACTGATAATGAAGTCAGAACGAATATTTTCACTAACTCATGAGTGGTCTAAACAAAAATGCATCCGCATATTTGGTCACAGTTTGCCTGCTTGGCTTGTTTTCAGCAGGAATCTCGACGCGCATCACATTTCCTCACGGAGATTATCATTGGTATGGAATCGTCGTCTTCGCAGTTTTGGCAGTGCTGAGTGCGGGGCGAAAAGTTGTCGTATTTCGAAGAGGCGATGACGATGACACCGGTTCCATGTCATTGGGTTTTGCCGTTACCTTTACGGCAATGATGTTCCTCGGTGCCCAAGAAGCGATGGTTATAGCGGCTATTGAAAGCCTAACTGGTTGTTTTTGGCCGAAACGACAAAAGCCGCCGCAGATGGCGTTTAACGTCAGTTTGAGCTTGGTCGAGACTTTTCTGGGAAGCTTAATTTACTTTGGCATGATGAATTGGAAAATCCAGTTCGGTACCTTTGAGATGTTTGCCGCAGTATTCGCTTCGTCGTTGACTTATTACTTTGTCAACACGTTTGGAGTGGCATTCATAATCGCCCTTGTGAGTGCACAGCCAGTAAGGCGGCTCTGGAAGGAGAACTTCCTATGGACAGCCCCAAGTTTCTTTGCCGGAGCCTGCATTTCATCGCTAACTTTGCATCTGGTGAAATCTCAAGCTGTATTTGTCGTGCTGTTTCTGGCACCCGTTCTGTATTTTGTTCATCAATCGTACTGCACCTACATCAACCGCTCAATGGAACGCCAACGGCACATCGAGGAATTACAGGGAAAGCAAGCACAACTTGCAGAATTGTATCTCGCAACGATCAAATCGTTGGCTCTTGCCATTGATGCGAAGGATCAGTACACACATCAGCACATTTTGCGCGTTCAAACGTATTCCGTGGCTATCGCAATCGAGATGGGACTGACTGGGGATGAACTGGAAGCGGTCAACACGGGCGCACTTTTGCATGATATTGGCAAACTAGGGGTTCCAGAATATGTTCTGTTGAAGCCGGGCCGACTGACCGAAGAAGAATTTGCAAAGATAAAGGCCCACCCCGAAATTGGCGCAGCTATCTTAGAGCCTGTAGAGTTTCCTTGGCCCGTACTTCCCGTTGTTCGGCATCACCACGAAAAATGGGACGGCACAGGATATCCGGACGGGCTGAAGGGCGAGGAAATCCCATTAACTGCAAGAATCATGGCGGCTGCCGATGTCTACGATGCGCTAACTTCGAGTAGGTCCTACCGAGGCGCATGGACTCACGAACGTGCGGTCGAGGTCATCAACAAGGACTCAGGTACTCATTTTGATCCGAAAGTTGTCGTTGCATTCAACAACGTTATCCACGATTTGGTAGAAAACTTAGCTAAAGAAGGTCAAGGTCCACTGGTGCAATCCAAGGTGGCCGTGGCGGATGCAAAGACAGAAGCCGCAAATCGAGCAGCTCGCGACATTTCGAGGTCATCGTCCGAACTTTGGGCACTTTACGAAGTCGCCCAGACGTTATCATCAAGCCTTGGATTGGAAGAGACTGTTGCGATTCTAGGGCGAAAGCTAGGGGCAATTTTTCCTGGAGCAAGCTGCGTGTTCTTTCTGACATCCGACGATGATTTTGGATTCAAGGCAGGCTCGGCATTCGGAACCAACTCGGAATACTTTCTTGGAAGCACGATTAACGGAAAAGGTTCTCTCACACTAAAAACGATCAAAGCTGGCGTGGCCTATGTTGGGCCGTACGATAGCGACGACCTTATGCTGATCAGTTCAGATTCAACTCTTTGGACTCCAATCGAAAGTGCCCTCATCGTGCCGATTGTCCACCAAGCAGAAGTGCTCGGGTCAATCAATTTGTACCATCCTGACGCTGATGCCTTTGATAATGACGATAGAAATCTGTTGCAGATGATTGGTGAACGTGCTGCAATGGCGATGTACAACGGAATGCTTTTCGACCGTACACGCGGCCATGCCTTTTCAGATTCGCTTACTGGACTCTTTAATTTGAGGTACATCACTCAATTGATCGAAGAAAAAGTGAGAATCGGCCACCGATTGCTCAGCGAAGACGAAACATTTGTAACGACTGAGAAATTCGCGTTGCTTTGCCTTGACCTTGATAGCTTTAAGCCAATCAACGATAATTTTGGGCATCAAAAGGGAGATCAGGTACTCAAGGACCTTGCCGAAGTAATAAAGAGTGCTGTGCGCGATTCCGATATCGTCGCGCGATATGGAGGCGACGAATTTTTAATCTATCTGCAAAATGCAGGGAAAGAATCTGCGGTTTCCGTCGTCGAGAAGATTCAAACAGCGGTAGATGCGTACGATCCAGGACTGATTCACTATCGCCTCGGCAACTTAAAGGTCGGTGTCAGCATTGGTTTTGGCTGCTATCCCAATGACGCCGATTCATTTGCAGAGTTGTTGAGCGTTGCCGACCAGAGAATGTATGGCAAGAAGAACGAGCGAAAACTGCTCGGACTCGCCGAGAGAAAAGTTGAACCAGCTTCAGACGACTCTCCATCAGAAGGCGGGAATTCGAGTCGAGCAGTTTCGTAGCTACTACAAAGCCCCCTTTTTTTCGAGGAACGAGAATGAGGAGGGAGTTGGGGTTGGAGTCAAGCATCCAGCAGCGCGGCTATTCCACGCAAAACCTTGCCTTCTAAAAACTCAAGACTTGCGCCGCCGCCAGTAGAAACATGGCTCATTTCGTCGGCCACGCCAAATTCCTCAACTGCAGCAGCGGAATCTCCGCCACCTACGATCGTTACTGCCGTTGAATCTGCCATGGCGTCAGCGATCGCACGTGTTCCAGCGGCGAATGCGGCGATTTCAAAAACTCCCATCGGCCCGTTCCAAACTACCGTTCCTGCCCGTTCAATGATCGCCCGAAAGGCATTTTGCGATTCAGGGCCAATATCAAAACCTGAATATCCATCGGGAATTGCGTCAGAGGAACAAACAGATGTCATTGCGGTTTCTGAAAGTTCTGAGGCAATCACCGAATCTGTTGGAAGTACGATTTTGCCTCCTGCCACTTCAAAAATTCGCTTTGCGAAATCAAGATTTGATGCATCCAATAGAGAATTTCCAATCGTGCCTCCAGCCGCTTTGAGGAAGGTGAACATCATTCCGCCTCCGATAAGCATTCGGTCAACTTTAGGAAGCAGAGCTTCGATCACTTCAATTTTGTCTTTGACTTTTGCTCCGCCTAAAATCGCAACAAACGGACGCTTTGGATTGTCCAATGCTTGGCCTAGGAATCTCAGTTCCTTTTCAATCAGGAAACCGGCATAGGCAGGCAAGAGGTGCGCAACACCTTCCGTGGTCGCATGTGCCCGGTGCGCAGTCCCGAATGCGCCGCTTTACGTGCAGTCGCCGCGCGCATTCGTGCGTAAGGATGGCGATGTATTCGTCATCGAAGTGGAAAAGGAGAAGGTTGCGCAAGCGCGCGTGGTCGAGGTTTCCCAAGTCGCAGTGTTCGGCAGCACCATGCTCAGCACTCCCGCGTTGCACGAGTGTTTTCGGCGCAACATCCCGGTAAGCTGGCACACCTACGGCGGGTGGTTTGTCGGGCACACGATCGGCACCGGCCACCACAACGTGGAAACGCGCACGTTCCAATACCAGGCGAGCTTCGATCCGCAGAAGTGCCTGCGCCTGGCGCGCGGCTGGGTTGCCGCGAAGATCGCCAATTGCCGTACGTTGCTGCGCCGGAACTGGCGCGGGCAGTCTGAATTTGAAAGCGACGATGCGCCAGGACAATCCATAGAGGAGGAGACCACGGCCAGCGGTGGTCAGGCCCCGCCGGAGTTGTTGATAGCGTTGCGGGAAGACGCCGCGCATGCGGCGAAAGCGGGATCGATGGACGTACTGTTGGGGATAGAGGGCGCCGCGGCAAGCCGCTACTTTCAGAATTTCAGCGCGCTGCTCAAAGGCGACCCCGACCCGACAATGAGTTTTGACTTCATGGGACGCAATCGCCGGCCGCCCAAGGACCCCGTTAATGCACTGCTGTCGTTTGCATATTCGATGCTGACGCGAG